>CAZBPB010000018.1:11311-11789 GCA_964493565.1 uncultured Pleurocapsa sp.
ACGATAGGCTTCAATCGGCGTACGTTTACTATAGCCGTTAGTGGTGACAACTAGCACTTCGGTATCCAAAGCACGCACTACATCCATACCAGCGACCAGATCGCCATCTTGCAGACGGATCGAATTGACACCGGCAGCAGGACGCCCCATTGCCCGCACTTTTTTCTCATTGAAACGAATGCTCTGACCGCCTTCGGTAACAATGATGACGTCCTGATCACCATCGGTATATTTCACCCAATTCAGGAAATCGCCGTCTTCCAGAGTGATAGCGATCAAGCCGCTGGGGCGAACGGCTTCAAAATCTTGCAACTTGACGCGTTTGATACGGCCATTGCGAGTAGCCAGAACAAAATAGCCGCCCTCAATATCGAAGCGTTCAACCGGGACAACAGCGGTAATACGTTCGCTAGGTGTTAAGGCCAACAAGGTCTGAATGAGCGTGCCCCGGCTAGCGCGTCCTGCCTCCGGGAGATCA
>CAZBPB010000018.1:11799-13571 GCA_964493565.1 uncultured Pleurocapsa sp.
GCCGAACACTGTACACCTTCCCGTGATCTGTGAAGAAGAGAATGGTGTCATGGCTGCTGGCAGCCACAAGTTCCTGAGGGCCATCTTCTTCGCGCATTTGCACACCTTTAACGCCTTTTCCACCTCGGCGTTGCGCGCGATAGGCGTTCGCATTTACTCGCTTGATGTAGCCCTGCTGAGTGAGAAGAATCACGACCTGCTCACGTGGATGCAAATCATCTTCGTCAATGTCAGCAGCAATACTGTAGTCTACCTGTGTGCGGCGCTCATCGCCGAATTTTTCAGACAGTTCCATAATATCCTCGCGGATCAGCGCGAGAATTTTTGGCGGGCTTGCCAGCAAATCTTCAAGGTAGCCGATTCGTGCCATCACCTCATCATATTCCTGCTGCAGTTTCACCTGTTCCAATGCTGCCAAACGGCGAAGCTGCATTTCAAGAATAGCGTTGGCCTGTGCCTCACTTAGCTCAAAACGGGCTATCAATTGCGCGCGTGCGGCGTCTGCGTCATCCGAACTACGAATGGTTTGAATGATGGCATCCAGACTGGAGAGTGCCTTGAGCAGCCCTTCAAGGATGTGCGCACGCGCATAGCGTTTCTCAAGCTCAAATTCAGAACGACGGCGAATCACGTCAAAACGATGTTCGATGTAAATCTGAAGCATGCGCTTTAAGCTGAGCAAACGTGGTTCACCGTTTACCAGCGCAAGCATTTGAATGCTGAAAGTACTTTGAAGCTGGGTATATTTGTAAAGTTGGTTCAGCACTTTAAGTGGCTGTGAGCCTTGCTTAAGCTCCAAAACCAACCGCATACCGTTGCGGTCACTTTCATCCCGCAAGTCGCTAATCAGCGAAAGTCGCCCTTCGCGAACTAAGGCAATGATCCGTTCGATGATCGCTGTCTTGCTAATCTGATAAGGAATTTCGGTGACAACAATGCGATGACGCCCGGTGCGAGTCTCTTCGATTTCTGCTCTGGCGCGCACAATAACCCGACCACGCCCTGTAGCATAGGCTTCTTTCAGCTCATTTCCGGCGGCGACAATTGCGCCGGTCGGAAAGTCTGGCCCGGTTACGAACTGGCACAAGTCATCAACGGTGATGTCATCCAATGCCTCGTAATTATCTATGATGTACGCAATCGCGTTTGCCAGCTCGCGCAGATTATGCGGTGGAATATTGGTTGCCATACCTACCGCAATACCACTTGCGCCATTTAGAAGCATATTGGGCAAGCGCGCAGGCATTACTGACGGCTCGGTGGTTGTACCGTCGTAGTTATCCACAAAATCGACGGTGTTCATATCTATATCAACGAGCATTTCTTCGCAAATGCGCGCCATACGGGCCTCGGTGTAACGCATGGCTGCGGGGCTATCGCCATCCACACTACCGAAGTTACCCTGACCATCTACCAGCGGGTAACGCAGCGAAAAATTCTGCGCCATACGCGCCATTGAGTCGTACACTGCGCTATCACCGTGAGGGTGGTACTTACCCAGAACATCTCCAACAATACGCGCACTTTTGCGATACTGAGAATTCGCGCGAATACCCATATCGTACATGGAATACAAAATACGCCGGTGAACAGGCTTCAAGCCGTCCCGTGCGTCTGGAAGCGCGCGCGCTACAATTACGCTCATCGCGTAATCAAGATAGCTGCCCCGCATTTCCTCATTAATGTTAATCGGGCGAATCTGACCGACTGAGTCCATTGTCATCACAAGTTCCCGCTCCAATACTCCACAATTATACCTTAACGAACGTTTA
>CAZBPB010000018.1:13634-16441 GCA_964493565.1 uncultured Pleurocapsa sp.
CCAGCGTCCGATTCAGAACATTGGTGCTATTTTCCAGCAAAAAAGAAGGCGCTTTTTAGCGCCTTACCCGTGTCGCTCAGGTGACTGTAATCACCCTACGAATCACATGCGGAAAGTACCATAACGGGGCGCGCCTTCTGAAACCCAATTGCGACCGTAGCACATTGAAAGGCCAATGCTAAGCGCCATGCGTGTGTTTCGAGGATCAATCAAGCCATCGTCCCAGATACGCGCTGTCGCAAAATACGGGTCGCTTTCCTGCTCAAATTTTTGACGGGTCATGGCCTTCATGACTTCAATAGCACCACTATCCGCCAGTTCTCCACGTTTACGCGCCGCTTCTTCACTGATAATACCGAGAACACCCGCAGCCTGTTCTGCACCCATGACTGCGATCCGGCTGGTCGGCCACGTCAATAACAAACACGGGTCATAAGCACGACCGCACATTGCATAATTGCCTGCTCCGTATGATCCGCCAATCAAAACTGTGAATTGAGGAACCGTACTGTTGGCGACGGCATTGATCATCTTTGAGCCATTTTTGATAATGCCTTCTCGCTCGGCTTTGCTGCCTACCATGAATCCGGTGATATTTTGCAGATAAACTAGGGGTATTCGCGCCTGATTACAAAGTTGAATGAACTGCGCAGCCTTGTTAGCGCTTTCCGAAAACAGGACACCGTTATTTGCTAGAATCCCTACGAAATAGCCATCAATACTGGCATGAACACAAACTAGTGTACCCCCGTATTCAGGCTTAAATTCAAGCCAGCGTGAACCGTCCACAATTCTTGCCAGCACTTCACGCATATCCAGCGGTTGGCGAATGGTATCCACCGGCACAAGTCCCAGAAGTTCATCGGGGTCATAGCGCGGCGGTTCGGGGTTACAACGATTCGGTGCTGCCGTTTTCTTCCAGTTTAAGCGTCCAACGATTTCCCGCCCGATACGAATCGCATCCACGTCGTTTTCAGCAAGGTAATCCGCCAACCCGGAAACTTGAGCATGCATCTCCGCGCCACCAAGCGTTTCCTCATCCACCTCTTCCCCGGTCGCCATTTTCACGAGCGGCGGGCCACCGAGGAACGCCAGAGCCTGATTGCGTACCAGTACAGTGAAATCACTAAGGCCGGGAACATAGGCACCGCCAGCAGTGCTGCTGCCAAACACCAATGCAATTTGAGGGATACCGCGCGCGCTCATACGAGCTTGATTGGCAAAAGTACGCCCACCCTGCACGAAAAGTTCTGCCTGATGGGGCAAATTGGCGCCGCCAGATTCGACCAGATAAATACAGGGCAGGCGATTTTGCGAGGCAATTTCCTGCGCCCGAAGCATCTTTTCAACCGTAATCGGGTAAGAAGTGCCGCCTTTGACTGTTGCCTCATTTGCGCCAATCATACACTCTACGCCGTTCACAATCCCGATGCCATTCAGCGTACCAGCCGCAGGACTTTCATCATTGTACATACCCCATGCAGCCAGCGGACTCAATTCTAGAAATGGCGTAGCAGGATCTAGCAATAACTCGATGCGTTCCCTCGGCAGCAGTTTTCCTGCGTCAAGGTGCTTTCGCACAGTCCGCTCGCTGCCGCCAGCACGAACTTTTTCCAGCCTTTCAGCCAATTGCTCTGCCATCGTCAGGTTGTGGGCATAATTGGATTGAAAATCACTGCTGCGGGTATCAAGATTCGATTGAAAAACGTCCGGCATGTCCAAAAACCTGTGTTAACTATTTTAAGTGACCAAAGCATAACTATCGAAATTCCAAGCGTCAAAAGATACGATGATTGCACTACTCCGTATAATATAAAGTGTGATAGAATCACTGACATTGGGGCAAATTGACTAACTAAAGGAAGTCTCGCACCCAAAATTATGATAAAAAATCATCCGGCGTTCAAAATCGTCGTCCTAATCTGTCGTGCCGCATCTCACTTCGCTTCAAACCCCATACCACCTCCATTCCACAGAACCCCTTAAATCATTTGCCTAAAGTGATCATGGGCTGTGCCCATTTCTGAAGTTCGGGCGTGTTGCGTTTGAACGACTGCGTTTGCGTGTGCGTTGTGGGGGAAATCAAATGACAGGTTACACCAATATCAAAGAATTTCTACTTGGGAGACGGTTGGACAGCAAAGAAGCTGCCCACCAGAAACTGAGTAAACCTGTAGGACTAGCGGTATTTGCTTCAGATGCGCTGTCATCTACGGCCTACGCGACTGAGGAGATACTCCTTATTCTGTCAATGGCTGTTAGCGGCGGCGTGCTGATGTGGCAAACCGACGGCACCATCCTCGGGTTATCGTGGCCCATTGCCATTGCCATTGCCATTTTGCTGGTGGTCGTCACGGTTTCATACCGGCAAACCATCTTCGCTTACCCGAATGGTGGCGGCGCTTATATCGTTGCGCGCGACAATCTGGGCGAAACGGTAGCACAGGTAGCCGGTGCAGCATTGTTGACCGACTACATCTTGACTGTTGCGGTGAGTATTTCATCGGGCACAGCCCAGATTGCTTCGGCGTTTCCTAGCCTACTGCCATACCGTGTCCCCATTGCAGTTAGCGTGATCGCGGTCATTACTTTCCTAAACCTACGCGGCGTAAAGGAAAGCGGGCGCATATTCGCTATACCGACATATTTTTTTGTCGGAATGATGATCTTTACTTTGATTGTCGGATTTTTGCGCTATCTAAGCGGTGACCTACCTCAGGTGATGGGAGTGGAAGTGCTTGAGCACGAGGTTCTAGAACCTTTGGGTCTGTTCCTCATATTGCGCGCGTTCTCCTCGGGGTGTACGG
>CAZBPB010000018.1:16451-19671 GCA_964493565.1 uncultured Pleurocapsa sp.
TCGAGGCAATTTCTAACGGTATTACCGCATTCAAAGAGCCACGCAGTCGCAATGCAGCAACGACACTGGTGTGGATGAGCGGCATTCTGATCACCCTATTTCTAGGCATCACATTCCTCGCCAATCAAATACATGCTATCCCCAGCCACGATGAAACGGTTATCTCGCAACTGGGGCGCACGATATTCGGGGATGGCAGCGTGTTTTACTATCTGGTTCTTGCTGGCACAGCATTGATCCTCTTGCTGGCGGCAAATACCAGTTATGCGGATTTTCCGCGTTTAGCCGCGCTTCAGGCCGGTGATGGCTTCCTACCACGCCAGTTGACTCATCGTGGCGGTCGCCTTGTGTTTTCGTGGGGGATTCTGGTTCTGGCAATTTTCGCCTCAATTCTGGTGATTATTGCAGATGCCCGTACGAGCGCGTTAATCCCTCTATACGCAGTGGGCGTGTTTCTAAGCTTTACCATCTCACAAGTCGGTATGGTGAAACACCTGAATCATGTGGGTAAGCTGAAACCCGGCGAGTCACACGAAGGACTGGAAACGACCATCCACTACGATAAGCGTTGGAGGTTGAAGCAAATTACCAGCGCAGTCGGCGCGGTCTGTACTTTTATCGTGATGATCGTTTTCGCGGTTACGAAATTTACATCAGGCGCGTGGTTTGTTGTGCTTTTAATCCCAGTACTGGTCATTATCTTCTTCCGCATCCACCATCACTATAAAGAAGTCGCAAAAGCGCTAAGTCTGAAAGATACACACGTCATTATTCAGAAGCGCAACGTTGAAACCATCATTCTAGTAGACCGTGTTCACGCGGAAACCGCGCGGTTGGTCAACTTCGCCAAATCTCTAAATCACCCCTGGTACGCCATCCACATCGCCGCCAACACCGAATATGCGCAGCGCGTAAATCAAGATTGGTCAGAACGCTTCGGAAATGAAGGTGAGATGGTCGTCATCCCCTCACCATTCCGCCTGCTGGCAGAGCCTCTGGAAGAATATATTCAAGCGCGTCTGGATGCCGATCCGCGCGGTTATGTCCACGTGATCATGGGGCATCTCGCGATGGATACCTATTGGGAACAGGTGCTTCATTCCAACAGCGCATTCCTGTTCAATATCGTCCTCAGTCGCCTTGATCGAATCGTCGTGACGACGGTTCCCTATCAAATTCACCATCGGGAAGATGGGCATGGTTACGAAACCGGCGAACATGAAAAAGTCGAAATTCCAGTCGCAAAAGGTTTTGAGCCTGCTGAGCCATCCGATCTGGAATGGGTGAAAAAGGGTGAAGATTCCGCATCGGAAATCGCCGGCATAGCTGACACCCCACCCACCGATAGCGCAAACACAGAATCACCACAACCAGAGTAATATACAAAAAAACCGGGGTCATAAAGACTCCGGTTTTTATAATGCCACTTCCGCTTCCGTCGAATTAGCTTCAGATCTTCCAAGCGGAAGTCGAACAAAAAACTTTGAACCCTCGCCAAGCCGGCTTTCAACGCCAATCTGCCCGCGATGGATTTCAACCAATCGCTTCACAATTGCCAATCCTAGTCCGGTTCCTTCGATATTCTCGGTTTCGGGGCGACGGACGCGGTAGAAGCGGTCAAAAATCCGCGCCTGGTCTTCCGGACTAATACCTAGACCTGTATCCACTATAGTAACCAGAACCGCTTCGCCACTCTTTTCAGCCTTGACCGTTACCTTGCCTTCCGGAGGCGTGTATTTCACAGCATTGCCGATTAAATTGGAGAATACTTGATTGATCGAAGTCAAGTCGCCGGAGAGGCACAAATCTTCAGGAGTAACGCTAAAATTAAGTTCAATCATTTTTGTCTCAGCAGCACCACGTATATCGTCAATGCACCGCTGCAATAGAGGCTTTACCTCCAATGATTTTACGTTTAGTTGAATACCTGACTCAATCTTGGCAAGGTTCAAAAGATCGTCTATCAGCCCGCGCATATTGCCAATAGAGCGTTGGGCGCTGCGTACATACTCTAGCGGACGTCCTTCCATTGGCTGAGTCATCTGCAAAAGTTCCAGATAACCATTCATCACGGTAAGAGGTTGTTTCAAGTCATGCGAAACCGTGGAGATCAATTCGTTCTTGAGCTGGTCAGTTTCTTTCAGCGCCGTAATATCTTGCAGCACCAGAATACACCCGATATTAGCGTGCCAGGAAAGCTGAGCGTTATAAGCACGCCCATTGGGCATGACTACTTCTTCAAGTATCGGCTGTCGGTAGGCGCGAGATTTGTTGTAGACATCAAGCAGCGCAGTATCAGACATTACTTCTTCGGCTGGCTTACCCTCATATATGCCATCAGCATATAGTCGCAGCACAGGTATGGCTGACTGGTTCATCAGCAGCACATTATTGTTTTCATCAACCACAATGACGACATCGCCAATATTCGAGACGATGCGCGAAAGTTTCTCGCGCTCGCTTGCGGTTTCAGCAAACAAGCGGGCATTATCCATCGCGTTTCCAGCACGAGCAGCCAGTCGTTCAAGAAAAGTAACGTGATCGTCGGAATAGTGATTTAACTTGCGGCTTTCCACCGATATCACTGCAATCACCCGATCTTCCTTGTTGACGGGGACTGACAGATGAGAGCGTATTTGCGCTGTAATGGGCATGTAATCCGGATCGCTAGCAATATCAGGGATATTATCTGAACGACCCGAATTAGCGACGCGGCGCGCAATCCCGCCACGCGAAGCACTGCGCATCATTGCGCGGGTTTCCCCTGCGCCTTCGTACCCAAGCTCTGAAACAAATCGCAGCGCATCCGACATTTCATCATAGGTAGCAATCGTTCCAGCCTGCGAACCGGTATAGCGCATTGCCCAATCCAGCGTCATTTCATAGACGTGATCTGGCTCAATCTGCTCGCTGAGTTCAAGGTCTATGCGCTGCAAGATCGCCAGTTCATTCATGCGGGCATTTAGGCCAGAAACCGCTTGCGAATGAAGTCGAGAATTTTTAAGGACAATACCCACACCCGCGCTAAAGGCGCTCAGCCATGACTGTTGAACTGCAGATAAGGGCGTATCTATTTCAATCAGAACTGCTACAGTAAGCTGATCACCTACGAAACCAGAAGCTCCTGTCCACTTCTTCCACTGCAAAGCCTCCATCAACGATTTGAGCGCGGGGGCTGCCTCAGTTGTGGTGAATAAATTACCGGCCTTCCAGGCGGTAA
>CAZBPB010000019.1:0-5258 GCA_964493565.1 uncultured Pleurocapsa sp.
CCTGATTGTCGGTGGTGGTGAAGGCATGGGGCCAATTTTCAAAAATGCTCAGGCCATCAACGCCTTGAATTTACCCTGTCAGCTTGCTGTGATTGCCGGTCGCAACCGACAGCTTAAACAACAGTTGGATGAGGCGACATGGAACCAACCGACTCACATTTACGGTTTCGTCAAAGATATGCCCCGTGTTATGGGAGCGTCCGATATACTGATCACTAAAGCTGGTCCGGCCACAATTTGCGAAGCCTGTATCGCCGGTCTGCCGATGATTCTTTACGACGCAATCCCCGGTCAGGAAGACGGCAATGTGACGTTCGTTGTTGAAAATGGCGTTCTGCCCTAGCCCGTATGAGGTTGCCGATACGGTCGCCGATTGGTTGCACGGCGGAACACGGCGTTTAAATCAGCTCTCTCGCAACGCTAAACGCATTGCCCGACCAGACGCTGTATGGGATATTGCCGATCAGGTATGGCGCATCGCGCAGCTAGGGCAGATTCAAAATCCACGTCGCAATTTTCTAAAAGATTTGCAAGAAGATATGGCCGATCTCGCAAAGCAGCTTACGTCCAGTGCCGGCTCGTAATAAACCCCCGTCCGGCCGCTTTATTAGTGAACATATACGAAAAGCGGCCGGGTAATACGCCTCAATCTCAAATATTTTACATTCCTGTTACAAAGCCATACTTCACGCGATCTTTTCATCTGTGCTACAGTAAACCGTGTATGTATTTCGTGGAAGTTTCGTCTGAATAATCACGAGGTTTTTTTCATGGCAATGAGAAAGATATTGTTCGCTGCTTGCGCTACGCTTGTGTTTGCCGGCGCAGCCATGGCACAAGACACCCCTCCTGCTGCTGAAATCGTCAACGATGAAGGTGGTGCTCAAACCGTTGAAGGCCAGATGTTCTACACCAATCTCCTCACGCTGACGGGTGTGGCACAGCCCCTGATCATCACCGAAGATCAGGCTGGTTTCGTGAGCCGGGATCCCGTGTTCACTTTCCCGCCCGAATCTCAAACGTTTGGTCATTTCACCAGTGACCCCTTTGTTTCACCCGTCTCCTACACGCTCCCGCTGCCCATCGCGCCGCAGGGTACGCTGGTGGATGTGGATAACAACGGTCAGGAAGATACCGGCGTTCAGGTTTTTGCGATTGCCTATTGGTCAAACATGTTTGGCGATCCGTTCCTTGAGCAACGTGATGGCTATGGCTGGTCAGGTAATCTGGCAAGCACGCGTGTAGACGCAGGCACCAGCGAAGTTTATGGCGGTAAATACCTGATTTACGCTCCGGAAGAAGGACAGGGCTTCCCGTCAGGTTTTGGCGACGATGCTATGCTCTTCACAGAAGATGATCCAATTGTGATCGTACCTGCAGGCTACACGCTTGTTGATATGGACACTGATCCGTTCACGTTTGATCGTTCGTCTGTTGCCCATATGGATCTTCTCGAAAGTGAAGGCTCGGAACTCAATGATTTTTCATCTCTGGGTTATACCGACGCCTTTAACGCAGTCGTTGACACCTTGATCAACGAATATGCGTTCACTGAATATAAGCAGCTTGACTGGGAAGCGCTGCGTGAAGAGTTCCTGCCGCGCATTGAAGAAGCTGAAGCGAACAACGATCCGATTGCCTTCGAGTTTGCCATGCGCGATTTCTCATGGTCAATTCCCGATGGGCACGTTGGTGTTTTCCCCAACAGCCCGGCATTGGACGATGACTTCTTCACCAATACCGATGGCGGTCTCGGCATGTCGCTCACCGAATTTGATGATGGACGTATCGTCGTCACTTACGTGCTGCCCGGCGGCCCGGCAGAAGAAGCCGGTATCGGCCTGCTCACAGAAGTGACTGCCATCAACGGCGTGCCAATTGATGAAGCTGTGAGTGCAACCGTTCCCTATTCCAGCCCGTTCTCTAACGACACCAACCGCCGTCTGCAGCAGCTTCGCTATGTCCTCCGCTTCCCGGTAGATACTGAGGTAGAAGTTACCGTTCTGAACGATGATGGTGAAGAAGAATCCATCACCATGACTACCGTTGCAGAGCGCAGCAGTTTCGCGGTTTCATCCTTCGTGCAAGGTGTAACCGGCTATGAGCCGCCGATCACCTATGACATTCTGCCGAATGGCTATGGTTATGTGAATATCTACAGCTTCTTCGGCAATGAGGTCTTGACCGTCGAACTATGGGAAGAATTTCTGAATCTGGTCAACCAGCTTGGTTTGCCCGGCATCATCATTGACCTACGCCAGAACGGCGGCGGTAGTGGCTGGCTGGCGGATCAGATGGCAGGTTATTTCCTCGATCAGGATGATCCTGAAGTGACTGGCTACACTGCCTACTACAACCCGCGCAGCGAAACGTTTGAAACCAATCTGGACTTCCCCGGCCTGATTTACCCCGCCCCGGAAGAAAATCGTTTCCTCGGTCAGGTTGTGGCGCTGATTGGGCCAAACTGCGCCAGCGCCTGCGAATTTTTTGCCTATAACCTGTCTCTAACCGATAACGCTACCATTATCGGCAAATATCCATCCGCCGGTCTGGGCGGCAGCGTCACCGATATGGTGCTGCCTGATGGCTTAGTGATGCGCTACACCATCGGTCGCGCAGTTGGCCCCGATCAGGAAATTCACATTGAAGGTACAGGTGTTGTGCCGGATATCGTGGTGCCGATAGATGAAACCACCGTGTTCGCCGAAGACCCGATTCTGGATGCCGCGGTCGCCTATCTCGACGAAACCTTTGGCTTTGTCAGCAGTGACGAAATCGTGTTGCTTGAAGGCGGCGAAATTGCCGTTGGTGATGAAGTCACTGGAGATATCGGCGTGGGCGAGGCAGTACATTACACGCTCACGGTTGAGGAAGATACCGTTGTCAATATCACGCTGGGCAGCGAAGACGGCTCGCTCGATACCTATCTGAGTGTGTACGACGTTGATGGCAACCTGATTGCCGAAAACGATGATATTGAGCTTGGCGTCACCATTAGCTCAGAAATTGAAGGTCTTGAACTGACCGGCGGCGAAACGGTGATAATCGAAGTGACCACCTACGCTAATTCAAGTGCAGGCACATATATTCTTTCGGTCAGCGCCGCGGAATAGCGCCAGCCGGAAACGCAGTATTAACAGAGGCGCAGCGTGCTGCGTCTCTGTTCTTTTATCCCCTGCGTGTTGCATCTTGTCTGAAATTTGGCGACATTTTGATAGCCACACTGTAAAATCATCATAAGTTCGTTCTTTTTACACCTTCGAGGACTATTACATGAAAGCCGTTATCCTCGCTGCCGGTCAGGGCACACGTTTACGCCCTGTCACCCTAACCATGCCTAAACCGCTGGTACCCGTCGCCAATAAGCCCCTAATTGCTTACGCGGTGGATGTTCTTAGAAATGCTGGGTTAACTGAAATTGGCATTGTTGTCAACGATCTTGACTCGCCTATCGTCACGCAGCTTGGTAGCGGCGATTCACTCGGTGTGCATCTAGACTATATTGTTCAAACCGAGCAGCGCGGGTTGGCGCACGCGGTCGGGCTTTGCCGTGATTTCGTCGGTGACGATCCATTTTGCGTGCTGCTTGGCGATAACATCTTTCAGGATAAGATGGAACATCTGCTTCGCGGCTTCCCGGAATCCAGTGCCGAGCTTGCCATCGCCCTGATAGAAGTGAATGACCCCAAACGCTTTGGCATTGCCGACGTACGCGATGGCAAAATTGTCAAAGTGGTCGAAAAACCGAAGGAACCACCAACTAATCTGGCTATTTCCGGCGCGTATCTGTTCCGCAAATCCATTTTCAATGCAATCGCCAATATCCAGCCCTCCTGGCGCAATGAACTTGAAATCACCGATGCCATCCAATACGTCATTGATCAGAATGCCGAAGTGCAGGGGTATCAACTCAAGGGCTGGTGGATTGACGCTGGCAAGCCGGATGCCATCATTCACGCCAATCAGCTTATTCTGGGCGACCTGCCCTACGCACCCGCGCCAGATGATCCGGCAGTGGTGCTAGACAGCGATATTTCCCCGCGCGTGATCATTGGCGAAAACAGCCGGATCATCGGCAGCGTCGTTCGCGGCCCGGTGATTATTGGCAGCAACGTTGAAGTGCGGAACAGCTATATCGGCCCGTATACCTCGCTTGGCGATAACGTTACTGTCGAAAATTGCGAGATTGAAGCCAGCATCGTCATGCAAAACTGCGTGTTAAAAGCAATAACCGGACGTATTGATTCAAGCTTGATCGCTGATAATTCGCAGGTAACAAGCGCGATGCGCGTTCCCGCCGCCCATCGTTTTATTCTGGCAGAAAACAGCTACGTCCAGTTATGAGCCTGATGCTTTTGGAGACCTCAAATGTCTGAACGCAAAGACATAGCCATTCAGAAATTGAACCAGAGCCGCATATATCTTGATAGTGTTTTGGATTCGGTGGATGACCGCTGGGAGACGCAGATTTATTCCGACGGCGCGCAGTGGAATATTCGCCAGCTTACCGTACACCTTGCAGACTCTGATAAAGGCCAATCACGTGTGCTTATGGCGATTGCATCCGGGCAGGAATTGATCCCGCCCGATTTTGACATCGAGCGCTACAACCTTCGTATGACCGAAAAACGGGCAGATGTTACCGTAGATGAAGCCCGCGCTAGCCTGAATGAGAGCCGCGCCAGCTTGCTTGAATGGCTCGCGGCAGCCGACGATTCAGTTCTCGATTGCAGTGGCAGACATGCTTCGCTCAAAATATTAACTGTCGAGCAATTTCTCAATGTAATGGCAGATCATGAACGCGCTCATGCTCAAGATATTGCCGCCGTCCTTGAATTAAGCGTACCTTAAACACGGGCAGCTTGTGCAGTTTCGCAACAGGGTTAGGCTGTGCCTTACCCTGTATTTTATGAATCTCGTGTAAGCTATAACTGTTCACTTACTCTACTGCGTCGCGGAAAACTCATGAATATTTGTGTTTACTGTTCTGCCAGCCCCAAAATTGATCCGGTCTTTTTCAAGGTAGCACATGAGCTTGGCGAAACCATCGCCAGCCGGGGTGATACTCTGGTATACGGTGGCGCGTCGGTTGGTCTGATGGGTGAAATTGCCCGCACAGTTCAGGAGAATGGCGGACGGGTGATCGGCATCATCCCACAGGCGCTGGTAGACCGCGAAATTACCTATCGCAGCGCCGATGAGCTGATCGTTGTCGCCAACATGCGCGACCGTAAGGCCATGATGGAAGACCGCGCCGA
>CAZBPB010000019.1:5268-18124 GCA_964493565.1 uncultured Pleurocapsa sp.
GTTCATCGCCCTGCCTGGTGGCATTGGCACGCTGGATGAGGTCTTTGAGATCATGAACCTGCGCGCGTTAAGCATGGTCATGCACCCGCTGGTACTTCTCAATCAGGATGGCTTTTACACGCCTGTTGTCGAAATCTTAATGCGTATGCAGGAATCGAATTTCCTCAGAAATCCGATAGGCGATATCATTTTTCTGGCAGATGATGTACGCGGAGCATTCGAGTACATCGACACTGAGTCTCAAAAGTCAATGATGGGCTAAAACAGGCTTAACTGCTGAGGGCCATCGTCGGGTTTTGTCCGCAAACTTTTCGGCATATATAACCCCCGATCCGCACACCACGCGGCATCTGGCCCTTCCCATCCCCACAGATCGAAATTTACCTGTTCCCGCGCGTTAAATTCAACGCCTTCATGCCGCAGTCGCGCCCGTTGAAGCGCCGCCGATTGGCTTTCAGGTGGCAAGCTGATCGTCCCCTTGCTGTTGATCACCCGATGCCAGGGAACGGTCTTATCGTCGTTCCACGATACCGCGTTCATTGCATCGCCAACCCAGCGCGGCACCAACCTGCTGTAACTGTCCGGATCAACCCCTTCCGGCGCGGGAATCATGCTGGCAATCTGTCCGAACGTAGTGACCTGCCCGGCTGGCACCTGCCGCACAATCTCCCAGACAATACGATTAAACGCTTCAGGATCAGACAGCGCCATCATCTTGCAGTACCCTCGGAAATAAGTCTTCAAATTATAATGCATGCCGATTGTAATTTGTGCCGCCAGATGCCAACCTTGTCCGCTTGTTCACAATTTACCATTTTCACACGCTTCAAGGGAGAAATATGCTGTGTTTCTAAAGCTACTGACCGCTGTTCTTTCACTTTCACTAATTGTCACCTCTTCTATCAGTTTAATACACGCGCAAGATACATCTGGCTGTCCTGAAATCGCCCCTCTTGAAATGGTCATTGGTGAACAAGGGCGCGTATTGCCCGGAGGCGCTAACCGTGTTCGCTCAGCGCCAACCACGTCCGGCACTCAAGTCGTCTTGATGGAAGGCGGCAGCGTGTTCGAGGTCGTTGGCGGGCCGGAATGTGCCGATGGCTACCGCTGGTGGCAGGTCAGCTATAACGGACAGCAAGGTTGGACGGTTGAAGGAGACGATACTGATTACTTCCTTGAACCTATTGTTGTTGATACAAGCACATCAACGCCAACACCTCAGCCCAATGCCGGAGGTACAGACTGCGCCTTAGAACCCCGCCTTGTCGTCGGGCAGCAAGGCCGCCTCACCACCACCACCCCCAGCCGCGTGCGCGATTCTGCCAGCACCAGCGGCGCTCAAGTCGGGCAAATCCAACCACTAAATACCTTCTCCGTTCTCGAAGGCCCGGTTTGCGCCGAAGGCATCAACTGGTGGCGCGTTTCGGTTGGCAATCTGGAAGGCTGGACAGCCGAAGGCTTAGATGGCGAATACTTCACCGAACCCATTACCCCCGAACCGACAACTGTCAGCGCAACTACAGCTACGCCTACGCCAGAAGTTGTCTCCAATGAATGTACAATGGAACCCCGCCTTGTCGTCGGGCAAGAAGGCCGCCTCACCACTACCACCCCTAGCCGCGTGCGCGATATTGCCGGCGCCAGCGGCACACAGGTCGGGCAAATCCAACCGTTGGATACCTTCTCCGTTCTCGAAGGCCCGGTTTGCGCCGAAGGCATCAACTGGTGGCGTATCTCCGTAGGTCGTCTCGAAGGCTGGACGGCGGAAGGGGTAGATGACACCTATCTCACCGAGCCAATTATCGCTGAGCCAGTAAGCGACGAATGTTTGATGGAACCGCGCCTTCAGGTGGGCAGTAACGGCATTGTGACATCAAACACACCTATACGGTTACGTTTTTCCCCGGGAACCAGCGGCGCAGCGATCACATCATTAAATCCGCAGTATCCCTTCACAACGCTGGAAGGTCCGGAATGTATTGAAGGCATCAACTGGTGGCGAATTTCCATCGTAACGTCCGGCACTACCACAGTTGATGGCTGGATTGCAGAAGGCTTGGACGGCGTGTATTTCGTCGAGCGTACCATCCCAACCCCCACCCCTACCCCCGCCTATATCGGTCTACCGATGACCACAGGCATCGAATGGAACAGTGACGGTTCGTTGATCGCTGTGTCTACCCAACGCGATGGCATATATGTTTACGACACCAGCGATTGGGCGCAACCACCAACGCATATTCTACAAGGCATCACCATCCCATCACTGGCATTTCACCCTCAGGAACCCGAACAAGCCGCGATAGCGCGGCGAGATGATCGCGCCAACATCCTGCTGATTGACATCACAACTGGAGATGAAATCTCAGCGTTGGCAAGAGCAATGTCAACAGGTTCATATTCATGGGTTCAGTTCAGTAACGATGGCGGCATTCTTGCCTATGACAGAAACTCAGAATTCGTAGCACAATCTTTGGACGATGATGGTTTTATCTTTTCCATTAGCCCTCCACTCCCGAACGAAAGTGGTTACTACCACTTTGACAGGATGACAATGAGCGGCGATAGCACATGGATGGCGGGAACGATTCTTGTGGAAAGTTCTGCATACATTCCCAATGATCCAACCATAACAGGAACACCCCCCGTCAAGTTGCATAGCTATTTGTTTGTTGGCGAAGTGGGTTCTGAAAATCTTATCGGCTTTGACGATGGTCGTATCAGCGAACCTATCACCGCCTTAGCCTTCAATGCCGATGCAAGCATGATCGTGCTTGGCGATTTTGTCGGCAGTTTACGCACCTATACACGCCCTGAAGGTTCAGATAGCTTTAGTAGATACAATTCTCTAATTCGTGGACAGCCGTCATCCACTAGCAATCGGATATACGCTGTAGCAATTGATCCCATTACAGGTGCAATTGTGACAGCAGAAGGTGTGCCCAATGCTGTTGTGCGTGTGTTCAATCCTGACTCATTGACCCAAATTGACGGCTTTTTAGGTAGCGAAAGCACATCCGTGGCAACCGATCTGGCTTTCAGCCCGGATGGATCCTTGCTTGCGGTCATAGTTGACGACACTGTTCTTATTCTGGATACTTCCGATTACAGCGAGGTTGCGACATTAGTTGTACAGCGGAATTGATCTCATCTATCCAGATGAAGTAAGAAAGGGAAACAATGTCTGAAAGTCTGCTCAATGAATTGAAGAACCGGCTTTACGAAGTTGCCGATCTTGATCAAGCTGGCGCGGTATTGAACTGGGATATGTCTACCTACATGCCCCCCAAAGGCGCTCCACAGCGCGGTCGGGCAATGGCAACGTTGAGCAAACTGCGGCACGAAAAGTTTACGGATGCAGCAGTCGGCAGCCTGTTGGATCAACTTGAAGCTGAACTGGGTGATCGCCCCGCTGACGATGACGCCGCCGCGTTGGTCACAGTAACAAGACGTGAATATGACCGCGCAGTAAAAGTACCCGCCAGTCTTGTTGGCGAAATCAGCGAGTTAACCTCCACCCTATACGATGCGTGGACGCGCGCGCGTCCGGCAAATGACTTTGCAGGCTTAATGCCGATGTTGGAGCAGGAACTCGATTTATTTCGTAAGATGGCAGAGTGTTTTCCCGGCTACCAGCACATTTCTGATCCCCTGATCAGTTTTTCCGATTACGGAATGAGCGCAGAGTCCATCCGTACCGTGTTTGCTGAACTGCGAGGCGAGCTTGTCCCCATCGTCAAAGCAATTGTCGAGGCCGGCCCAGCCGATGATTCCCCCCTCCATCAAATCTACCCGGAAGCCGAACAGGAAGCCTTTGGCATAGAGGTGATCAAAGATTACGGCTATGACTTTGAGCGCGGGCGGCAGGATCGCACTCATCACCCGTTTATGACGCGCTTTTCAAGCGGTGATGTCCGAATAACGACCCGATTCAAAGAAAACTCATTGGATGACGGTCTATTCAGCACTCTGCACGAGGCCGGTCATGCACTGTACGAACAGGGTATTGACCCGGCCTTTGACGGCACGCCGCTGGGCGGTGGCACTTCCACAGGCGTACATGAAAGCCAATCCCGTTTGTGGGAAAATATCGTAGGCCGCAGTCGCGGCTTCTGGTCGCAATATTACCCGCAGCTTCAGGATGAATTTCCAGAACAACTCAATACCGTCTCGCCTGACGAATTTTATCGGGCGATCAACGTGGTCAAACCCTCTCTGATCCGTGTTGATGCTGACGAAGTGACCTATAACCTGCATGTCATGATTCGTTTCGATATTGAGCTTGCTCTGATGGATGGATCTCTGGAAGTGAAGGATTTGCCGGAAGTATGGCACAGCCGCTACGCCAGCGATCTTGGCGTGACTGCGCCCGATGACCGCGACGGCGTGCTTCAAGATGTACACTGGTATACTGGCATTTTCGGATATTTTCAGGGCTATACGCTGGGAAATCTGATGAGCGCGCAGTTCTACGACGCCGCGCTCAAAGCTAATCCCTCAATTCCCGACGAAATCGCCAGCGGGCAGTTCGGCACACTGCGGGGGTGGCTGACCGATAATATTTACCGACATGGCGGCAAATTCACCGCCGATGAGTTGTTACATCGCATCACTGGCGAAGGCCTAAGCATTAACGCCTGGATCAAGTACATCCGCAGCAAGTATGGTGAGATGTATAAGCTCTAGTTACGCGTAGGCATTACAGACGGGGGCAAGGCTGATCGCCCCCGTCTGCTTACGACGGCTCTACAACCGCCTGTGCATCCTGCTGTCCCGCCTCATCCGCCGCTTCAGTATTGATGAATCGCATCACCCGAAACACTTCAGCAAGCGCTACTCCGGCTTCCTGCCCGTTACGTTCATCCCATGTGCGAACCATGTCTACGACTTCTGCCCCAACCTGCGAGCGATGCGCCAGCAGCGCCTTGATCTTGCGATCCCATATCGGCGTGATGTCAACCACCGTATTCGGCTTATCTGTCAGCGCAATATACACTTCCTGAACGTGATGCGGTTCGTAGCCTTCTTCCAGCAATTCAGGGAAGATCGGGCGGGTTTCAGCGCTGGGGAAAATGGCATACAACGACGCTTCACCCGCAGCGCGATGATCCGGATGATTGATGTAATCAAAAGACTCCATGTTTAGCATTACCGCCGTCGGATCCATAATCACCACCCGGTAAGGCATCACCTCACGAATGATGCGTGTCAGGTCGCGCCGAAGCCCGATAGTAGGCTGAAGCTCGCCGTCCTTGTAGCCAAGAAAGCGCACATCGCGCACGCCAACAATTCCCGCAGCCTCTAGCTGTTCCAATTCACGTTGGCGCACTAACGCGCCAAGATCAACATCTTTTGCATTCGATCCGGCAGAACCATCGGTGACAATCGCGTAAGTCACTTCATTTCCGGCGTCCGTCCACATAGCGACGCTGCCGCCAATGCCAAATTCGATGTCATCAGGATGAGCAACAATGATCAAAATTCTGATCGGTTTTGACGCTGGCTTCTCAAGCTCCATAATCTTGCCTCTACTCACTCTTTATCTTCTCGGCCATCACAACCGTCTGTTTAACATAGACGCGCATATCGTCCGGAATATCCTGATGAACATGCGTTCCCGGCCCAACCTCAGCGCGCGCGCCAATTTTCACGCCGGGCATGGTCATCACATCTACCCCGATAAAAGCATTCGCGCCAATCACTACCCCAAACTTATTGCGCCCACTGCTCAGCTTATTTCCCTTCACCGCGCTGCCCACGTCGCCATGATCGATCCGCAAATTGGCGGTTGTGCAGCCTGCTGAAAAATTCACGCCGGGCATCAAGACTGAATCCAGCACGCGGCAGGCATGCATCGCCACCCCTTCCGCCACATAGCTGCGGGCAATCTCGGTGGTGAAGCCAACCTCACAGCGATCCAGTACCATTGAATTACGTACCAGCGCATTGTTGCCTACGATTGTGTTTGCGCCCACATAAGCAGGCCCAACCACTGCCGCGCCGGGAAATATTTTCGCATTCTCACCGATGAACACGTTCCCCACAATCGAAGCTGTCGGCGCAATAAACGCGCTGCTGGCAATCTGCTGCCCCTTAAGCTGGCTCAAAAATGTATTCATGACATCCAGCACATGCCATGGGAATTTGAGCGCCGCCCAACTGCCATGATACGGCACAACCTTATATGACCGCACCCGCATCAAACGATCCATCGCCCGTTCATAATGATCGTCCGTCTGTTTTGCGCTGGCATACTCTGCTTCCAAAGCAGAAAACAGGGCGGGCGCATCAGCATGAACATGTGCGACGATATTCACAAGATTTCCGGGACGGTTTTCCGCGCCGGGCTTCTCTACAATACCAGTGATCCGCCTATCGGCATCCACCACCAGATAGCCCCCCGGAAAATAATCCGCCATTTCGATGCCCGCCAGATAGCTGCTTTGCGAATCCATGCGGTAAGCCAGCAGCATGTCTTCATGCAGCGTATCCTCAACCACATCATGCACCTGGGTTATGTAAATCGCCCTTTCGGTACTATCCAGAAAAGGCGCGGCGCATAGTATCGCATCGCCCATTCCACGCGGCTCAAGCTGCATGGTGATGCGAACGCGAAGGCGGTCAAACATAGGCACCGAAGCGGCGATCTCTACGTGCGTATCCGGGTTAGCGACCACAATCGCTTTTTCAAAGCCAAGCTGCTCAAAGCGGCGCAGTTGTGCCATAAGCAGTGGCTCTGCCCCAAAACGCAGCAGTGATTTTTCGCGTATTGGCCACATGCGCGAAGACGCGCCACCTGCAAGAATTATCAACGTCGGTGGCGAAAAACTCTCATTCATCTATTTTCCCGGTGATAAAAAATCGCTCTACCACGTCAGTTTATCTTAGTGCAGAATCTTCATCAACGCCCTTATAAGCGACAGTTGGTTTGAAATCTAAAATATTGGTCATAATTGGTCATATATGATCAGCGGTCTCCACCCTACCCTGTAACCAGTAGTAACCACAAAAACTAGAGGTTAACAATGACATCAACCAATGGACATGCAAATGGCAGTAACACTGGCGGCGAAACCGGCACGTGGCGGCTCAAAGCTGGCTTAGCGCAAATGTTGAAGGGCGGCGTGATCATGGATGTGGTCACCCCCGATCAGGCGAAAATTGCCGAAGATGCCGGCGCTGTGGCGGTCATGGCGCTGGAACGCATCCCTGCCGATATTCGCGCACATGGCGGCGTTTCCCGCATGAGCGATCCTGACATGATTGATGGAATCATCAACGCTGTCAGCATTCCCGTGATGGCCAAATGCCGCATCGGGCATTTTGTTGAGGCGCAAATTCTCGAAGCCATTGGCATTGACTACATTGATGAAAGCGAAGTCTTGACCCCCGCCGACGAAGAAAATCACGTCAACAAGTTCAATTTCAAGGTGCCGTTTGTTTGCGGTTCGCGCAATCTGGGCGAAGCCCTACGCCGCATCAACGAAGGCGCAGCTATGATCCGCACCAAAGGCGAAGCCGGCACCGGAGACGTGGTAGAAGCCGTCCGCCATGCCCGTATGATGTTTCGCGATATTCGCCGCCTGACCAGCATGAACGCAGATGAAATGTATACCTTCGCCAAAGATATTCAGGCGCCCTACGAACTCGTCGTTGAAACTGCCAGGCTGGGTCGTTTGCCGGTCGTCAATTTCGCCGCTGGCGGTGTCGCCACCCCCGCCGATGCCGCGCTGATGATGCAGTTGGGCGTAGACGGCGTATTCGTTGGCTCTGGCATTTTCAAGAGTGGCAATCCCGCACAGCGCGCCAAAGCCATCGTTGAAGCCGTCACCCACTATAACAACCCCGAAATTCTGGCTAACGTCAGTCGTGGACTTGGCGAAGCGATGGTCGGCATCAACGTCTCCACCATGCCCGAAAGCGACAAAATCGCCGGGCGCGGGTGGTAAGTCGGCCCTACCATAGTCAATAACAAACAGGCCGATACCTTTACTGTACCGGCCTGTTTGTTTCAAGAATGCACGTCCCCCTTAGATCGTTATCTTTTTCACTGCCAGCAGTTCTTGAATTTGAATGACTTGACCGGAGGCGATGGATTGTTGGGCGGCAGCGGCAGCAATAACTGACCACAAACCTTCTAGCGCGGTAGCGGCTTTCGTTTCCTGCCCTTCAATCCTGTCAATAAAACTGACGTGCTCATAAAAGGTAGCGCCGTTATGCCCGCTGCGTTCAATCCATGCCGGGTAGCCCGGACGCATCCGGCGTGATGGCTTACTCTCCCCGCACAGAATTTCCAATCCCGTATCCAGCGCCAGATCGGATAGAAAATCCTGCTGCTCCCATGCCTTAAGGCGTCCCTCCTCGCCGCACAGAATCAGCTCCTCGTAAAACATCGGCGCAAACATACAAAGATTGAAATTTGCGCGCGTTCCATTTTCATAATTCACCACGACCATGGCGTTATCAAGAATGTCCGACTTTTCACCGTCGTATTCAAAATCCCTAAAATTCACCGCCGCCCCGCCTGAGGCGTATACGCTGATTGGGCGAGACTGCGCGAACAGATTAAGCAGGTCAAAATAATGACAGCATTTTTCGACCAGCGTATCACCGGAAAAGCGCGCAAACTTGTTCCACTGGTTCACTTTGTCCAGAAATGGAATGCGATGCTCTTGAATACTGATCAATTTGATCCCGCCTAGCGTTTGGCGCGTCAGTGCCTCATATATCGCTTCGACGTACATCGCCTTGTAGCGGTATTGCAATCCAACTTGAAAAACCGCCGGATAATGCTCGGCGATCTGTGTAATCGCATACGCATCGGCAATAGTGGTGGCGAGTGGTTTTTCGACCAGCAGATGTTTGCCGGATTGCGCGGCGGCTCGAACGATCTCTAGATGCGTGTAATTCGGCGTGCAAATCATCAAACCATCCACCGCCGGATCATGACAGGCCGCTTCCAGCGAGTCGTATACCCGTAGATCGCTTTCAGGAGAATATTGAGCGTGAGCGTGGCGCGCGCCTTCAACACTACGCGGATTTGGATCATATATCCCGTGAATAGTCGCCCGCCCTTCCAGATGGGTCACATGAATATGTTCCTGACCGTTGATACCAGCGCCGATCACGTTGAAGCGGTACTGCGGCTTTGGATGAGCCAACAGATAACGATCTTCATCCGGCAGATAATTAAAGCGGGCCTCACGGGACATTGCCCGACTGCGAATTTCTTTGCCTTCTGTCATTGAATATCACCAATCCATTACTTGCAGCATATTACCGCCGCTCACTCACCCCAAGCGGGGTAGCCGGCGTTGTCTCTGGAATACGTCCCTGCTCCACTGGCAGCGACACCGTTTCCAGCTTCGGCAGCACGTATCTGGCAAACAGTTGGCATTCGTCAAGATGTGGATAGCCGGAAAATATAAAGGATCGAATGCCCATGTCCATGTAACGCTGAATCTTTGCCAGTATTTGATCCGGATCGCCAACTAACGCCGCGCCACAGCCTGAACGCGCCCGCCCGACGCCTGTCCACATGTGCGGCTCAACATAGCCTTCACTGTTAGCGTCTACTCGCGACTGCGCCTGTAACGCCACCCCCAGCGTCGTGGCATCCTGCGCGCGTTCCCGAATCTCCTTGCCATAAATATCATCAAGTCTGGAAGTAAGCCGCTGTGCAGCAGCCCGCGCCTCTGCTTCGGTCTCGCGAACGATCATATGTACGCGCAAGCCGTAATCCAGTACACGGTCATAAGCGGCGGCGCGGGCGCTCAGGTCTTCCATATGTGCGCGCAGCTTATCTTCGGTCTCCGGCCACATCAGATATACGTCGCAATGTTCCGCGCATAATTCTTTACCATCAGGAGAGTAACCACCGAAATACAGCAGCGGCCCGCCATTTTGCTGGTATGGTTTCACCGGATCGGTGGTTTTCAGGTTGATGTGATAAAACTCCCCCTCAAAGTCAATATAGTCTTGTGTCCACGCCTGCTTCAAAATCTCGATAACTTCACGCGAACGCTGGTAACGACTGGCAGAATCCAACGTTTCACCGGGCATCTCTGATGAGATGATGTTAATCGTCAGGCGTCCCCGCAAAATATGATCGAGCGTGGCGATAGTGCGTGCCAGCATTGGCGGATATAACTCGCCACAGCGCACTGCCGTCAGCAGGTTGATGTTTTGTGTTTGAGGTGCAACCGCCGCTGCAAACATCAGTGTATCTTGCCCGACCTGATAGGATGATGGACAAAGGATATTGCGATAGCCCAGTCTGTCAGCCGTGAGCAAGATATTGGAAGTATGGGCAAACGTGCTTTTTAAGCGATTATCGGGAACACCTAGAAATTCATAATCATCGCTGCAAATCGGTGCAAACCACGACACCTCAGCGCCAGTCAAATGGGGAGAACGAACTTTAATCACGGGATTTCTCCAATAATTACCGGTCACTAGATCGCTTTCAAGACCGCCTTCCAAGTTCATGTTCGCTTCTGCACAACATAGTATACTCAGTTGTTTATCTTCGCCTAAAGAGTGTGCCGATGCGACTAAAAGTATTGCAAAGTCTTCACGAGGCAGCGTTAGACGATCTTCACTTTGCTGGTGACAATGGAACAACTTTCATAATCAATGTCCTTGATCACGACCTGATCCGCGTCCGTTTTTATCCAGATGGCGATCCGCGCCTCAACCGGACGTGGTTAGTTGTGGGCCGCGATGGTGACACCCCCCGCGAGGGTCGCCATCGCGATGACCTCAGCCCTTTTTCGCTTCCAACGTTTTCGAAAACGCGCAGCGATGACCAGATCGTTATTCAAACAGACTTGCTAACAATCTCACTCAGCCTGAACGATCCGCACATCCGCTGGCACGATAATGAAGGACGGCAGTTTGCCGCCGATTTACGCCGCCGCGCATACACTTATGATCGCGCTGGAAAAAGCATATACCACTATCTGGAACGGCGCGGTGACGAACATTATTTTGGCTTTGGCGAGCGTTCCGGGGCGCTGGATAAAAAGGGTAGACGCCTGCGCATGATGAATATGGATGCGCTGGGATATAACGCCGAAAGCAGCGACCCTTTATACAAGCACTCCCCTTTTTATATCACCTATATCAGCAGCCTGAATCTCGCCTATGGATTGTTTTATGATAACCTCGCCACCAGCACGTTCGATCTTGGGTGTGAAATTGATGCCTTCTGGGGAGATTACCGTTACGCCTCGGCAGAAGATGGCGATCTTGATTATTACCTCATTTACGGCCCGACGATTGCCGAAGTAGTTCAGAAGTTCACTGCGCTTACGGGGCGTCCCGCCTTATTACCGCGCTGGTCGCTGGGCTATCTCGGCTCAACCATGAGCTATACCGAAGCGTCGGATGCCCAAACCCGGCTCAAACGCTTTGTAGAATTGTGCCACCAGCACGACATCCCTTGTGATCTGTTTCACCTTTCATCCGGCTACACCACCAATGAAGCGGGCAAGCGTTTTGTTTTCACCTGGAATCGCAGCAAAATTCCAGCGCCAGAGCAAATGGTACAGTCGTTTCACGATGCTGGAATCCGGCTTGTCCCCAATATCAAGCCCTATCTAATAAAAACGCATCCCGAATACCAGCATCTCAAAGACATTCGCGGCTTTATTCATGACCCGGATACTGGTGATCCCGCGCTTAGCCGGTTTTGGAGCGGCGGCGTATACGAGAGTGAAGAAGGTGCATACGTTGATTTCACCAGTGACGCAGGATTCAACTGGTGGAAAGAACAGGCGCAGGCTGCATTGTTATCCATCGGCATGGATGGGCTGTGGAACGACAATAATGAGTTTGAATTGTGGGATGATGATGCTCTGTGTGCTGGCTCTGGAAATCCCCTCCCTATCAGTTTGGCGCGTCCTATCCAAACCCTACTGATGCTGCGCGCTTCTTACGAAGCGATGCTCGATCAGCACCCGCAGCAGCGCCCCTTCATCCTTTCACGCTCTGGTTGCCCCGGTATGCAGCGTTACGCCCAAACGTGGTCAGGCGATAACGAAACTTCCTGGCGCACGCTGCGCTATAACATCCCGATGGGATTGAGCATGGGGCTATCCGGAATGCCGCATATCGGGCATGATGCCGGCGGATTTCATGGCCCCGCGCCAGATGCCGAATTATTCGTCCGTTGGATACAGAATGGCATCTTCAACCCGCGCTTCACTATCCATTCGTGGAACACCGATAAAACAGTAAATGAGCCGTGGATGCACCCGGAAGTGCTGCCACTAGTACGCGAATTGATCCGCTTTCGCTATCGCCTGATGCCATATCTCTATAACCTGATGGTAGAAGCGCACCAAACCGGCAGTCCCATTGTTCGCCCAATGATCTACCAGTTCCCCGAAGACCCGCGCTGCCACACCGAATCGTTCGACTTTATGCTTGGCTCGCATTTACTGGTGGCTTCTGTGCTGGAACCGGGCGCTGCAAAACGGCATGTTTACCTGCCAGACGGGCGCTGGTGGTGCGATTTTTACAGCGGGGCATGGTACTGTGGTGGGCAGGAAATCGAGGTTGATGCGCCGCTGGAGCGGATTCCACTCTTTGTAGCAGATGGTGGCATGATCCCCTTTGGTTCGGTGATGCGTTACGTTGGCGAAAAACCAGATGATACGCGCGAAGTGCATGTTTTTGCGCGCTCATCTGCTAGCCTGATGCTAACCGAAGATGACGGCGAAACTCTCGCGTACCGGAACGGGGCATTTACAACGCTGCGTTTGAAGCTGGATGTTCAGGATGAGCAGTTTGTGGCTGGGGTTGAGATCAAGCACAACGGCTATTCGTTGGCCTACGATCATGTGACTTTTAT
>CAZBPB010000020.1:0-11976 GCA_964493565.1 uncultured Pleurocapsa sp.
CGCGATCAGCCCTGCCCCGGCAAATAACCCTCCTTCGGTCATTCAACCCGGCGCATCGCGAGACGGGCGACGGGTGATTATTGCCGGCACATTTGACACTGAAGCAGGCGACGATATCACAGGATACTATATCCATGTGCTGACCAATGGCTTCTTCGAACTGCTTTTCGAGGCTGATCCGCCGGGCTTAAACTACCCGCAGCCGGTGCCAATCGTAAATCTTGAAGAAGATGTTGTTTCGCACGTGTTTGTGGTGCGCCCTGTGGACGGCGAAAATGTGCTGCAGTGTTTCAATCGGGGCGAAGGTACGCTGGTTGACCTGACAACAGTGCCGCTGCAACTGGCAGACGGTGACCGTTCCTCAATGTGGCTTTCGCCGGACGGCACGACGATGGCGGTTGCGGCAACTGGCGCAAATGGCGGATTATGGCTGATTAACCTGCTTCAACTGCCCCATTGCTAGGCGCTCTGTTCGCATTGATAGTTACACAAAGGAACGTAACCGCATCATGATCCGGCTGACTATTCTCTATAACCTTCCTCCCGGCGATGACGAAGCCACTTTTCTAGCATGGCGACTGGGCGAACATCAAGCACAGAACGCCGCTTCGCCGGGCGTGCTTAGGACTGACTTTGGCCGCGTGGATGAGATGTGGAGTTTCAGCGACGGGCTGGCAAAACCCCCTTACCGCTTCATGACTATCGTTGATTTTGTGGATCGCGCGGCAATGGAGGAAGCATTTCTATCCGAGGCCGCACAGGAGCAGCTTCGCAAAGATGCCAAAGCAATAGATAGCCCTCTGTTTCTAATCAGCGAAGTGCTGGTTACAACTGAGCCGTAAAACGCACAAATCTAGGCATACTGCATAATCTGAAGGCATCGAAAGTTATGCAGTGTGCTAGAATAATAAGTATTCATTAACTGAAATTTATTAAAAAGGGATTTTTCGATGCGTCATGATTGCTGGGCAGTATGGTCGGATCGCGGCTTTCTAGTAAACCCTGACCCTTTAGTTTCAACCAGACAAGTACTTGATGGACTTATTTCCGCCGACGCTGTAGATCATATTGAGGCGGTAGCAAACGATCTGCCTGCGCTTCTACTGAGCGGGCGAGCCAGGCCGACACTCGAAAATTTACCGCGTTACAATTTTTCAGCTTTGACCCATGAACTGGATAAGGTAGATTTCCGCGCCATTGAGCGGCTGATGCAAATTTATTCATACTTTGCCAGCGCATTCGTGTATGGCGTGCTGGATCAGCCAGAAAAACGCATTCCGCAGGGAGTAGCCGCGCCGTTGGTGCAGCTTGCCGCAATGGTGGAACGCCCCCCGATTCTGTCTTATTCGAACTATGTGCTGACGAACTGGCGGCGTCCGTCATTCTCGTCTCCGCTGGTGGTGGACGATCTACGTCTGATTCAAAACTTTCTGGGCAATCGTGATGAATCGTGGTTCATTCTGATACACGTGGATATTGAGGCGCGCGCAGTGGGCGCGCTGACAAGCCTGCGAAATGCGGTTCAAGCAGTCGAGCAAGATGATCCGGCAAAACTGGAGAACGCGCTTGGCGCAATCGCTGACAGCGTTGGGTTGATGGTGAAATCTTTCCGTCGGATGACGGAAGCATGCGATTCTAACGTGTATTATTTCAAGGTGCGTCCGTATATTTTCGGCTTTGATGATGTGATTTACGAAGGCGTGCAGGCCTTTGAAGGCAAGCCACAAACTTTCAGAGGGCAAACCGGCGCGCAAAGCACGATTGTTCCGGCATTAGTAGCGGCGCTTGGCTTAGCACACGAGCAAAACGGTTTAACCCAGCATCTTGAGATCATGAAAGCCTATATGCCGAAGCCACACCGCGAATTCTTGCATGAAATGCGACTCACTGGCATTCGCCAGAGTGTGCGTTCGCATGCAGACCGGATGCCGCTGGTTGAAATTTACAACGAATGTTTGCGGCGGGTGGTGGAGTTCCGTTCGCTGCATTATTTCTTCGCCACCGAATACATCGCAAAGAAGGTCGAAAGCCCGCTTGGCACAGGCGGCACAGTGTTCATGGACTGGCTAAAACAGCTTCGCGATGAAACCGACCAGCAGCTTATCGAGCCTGCGCCACACCCTGTTCACAGCAGTATGCGCTGATTGACACTACGCCACATCTCGAAATTCACGTAAGCTATAGGGGATACAGCCAACGCTGTGTCCCTTTTGTTTAACCGCTGCATTGATGAATTTCTTTATGTCCTATCGCATCCTTTTCGTTTCATCGCTGCATCACCCGGAAGTGCTGCGCGCTGCGCGGGAGCAATCGCCGGAAAATCCGCCGTTGTTTCCACCCAGTATGGCGCAGCATTTCTGGGAAAAAGCGATGCGCAAACGCGGGCATACGCTGGATGTTTTCTATCGCAATATGCCCGGCGGCGTACTGAGCGAATCGGCACGCAGCGAACGACACAGCGAAAGCATTACTCCAGCAAAGGTGATCGCCGCGATCAATCACCGGATTCCGGCAGAAATTCGCCCGGATGTACGTAAGCGAAATACGGATCTGCTGGCAAAAGCGCGGGCATATAAACCAGATATTCTGTGGATGACAGGCGACAATACTGTGATCTTCCCGGATACGCTGGCGCAAATTCAACGCGAGCTTGGCGCGCTACTGGTATACGCCTCTGGCACTTCGCCGATTGTGTTCTCAAAGCCGATTGATAGACAGGCGATGCCGCTTTATGATCTGGTGCTGGTCAACGACTACTATCACGGCATTCAATGGCTGGAATTAGGCGCGAAACGTATGGAATGCCTGCCTATTTCGGCCTGCGATCCGGAATTTCACCACCCCTACCCGCTGACTGATGAGGAGCGCAAAACGCAGGAATGTGATATCGCTTTCGTGGGAACGCTGGTGCCGAATCACCTGTACAACCAGCGGGTGAAAGCATTGGAAGCTCTGAGCGATTTCGATCTCGGTATCTGGAGCGTGCATGATGTGCCTGCCAGCCTGCGGCGATTTGTGCGCGGCAAGGCGCTGGGTGAGGATATGGAGCGCATCGTCTCTGCCGCAAAGCTCAGCGTGAATACCCATGGTGATTTCATGCGCTACGGCGGGAATTTGCGATTGTTTGAGGCGGCGGGGGCAAAAGTATTTCAGATTACCGATGATTTGCCCGGTACGCGGCTGTGGTTTCCGGAAGTGGATGGTTTGCCTACGCTGGCAACGTATGAAAACGAAGATGATTTGCGCGAAAAAGTTGCCTACTATCTTACGCACGACACAGAGCGCGAGGCGATTGCCGCCAATGGGCAGCGCCATGCGTATACCCACCACACATACGATCACCGCGTAGAGCAATTTGACGCGCTGATTGACCAACTGCGACCCTAACATATAATCGTGCCTTATGATGACTGAACACAACCGCTACGACAGCACGCGAGAAGCGTGGGAAAATATCTGGAACGGCGCATCCGTTGAAGTGGAGTTGGAAGCAGTAGCCTCAACACGCTCGATGGAAACCATCCACAAATACCTGCCCTACCTGCCTAAAGACAAGCCGATCATCGAAGCAGGCAGCGGTTTAAGCGCTGTCGTGATCACCCTGCGCCAGATGGGCTATCTGATTTACGGATTGGATTATGCGGTGAACGCGCTGGAAATTTCGCGGCGTCACGATCCGGAGCTGGCACTGGTGGGCGGGGATGTCCATAAGCTGCCATTTGCTGAAAACAGCCTCGGCGCATATCTCAGTTTTGGCGTGCTGGAACACTTTGAACAGGGCATGATGCCCGCGCTAGACGAAGCCTACCGCGTGCTGCAGCCCGACGGCATCCTCGTGCTCACGATTCCCTATCCCAACATCGTGAACAAGATGGTGGCATGGAAACGACGCACGGGCGGCCAAGGTCTGCTTACAGATGACTCGTTTTATGAAAGCACGTACACAAAAGGGGCGCTGGTGGGCAACGTAAAGGGCGCTGGCTTCAAAATTGAGCATGTTTCGCCCACCAGCCATTCATTTACGCTGCGGGGATTGGGCGGCGTGTTTCAAGCACCCGGCTACTACAAAACCAGCGCGCTGGCTGAAGGCATGGGGCGCGTAGTCAAGGTGGTTGCCCCGTGGACGTTTAACTACATGACACTGGTCGTCGCCCGCAAGTGACCACGCCGCGCATTTCCGTGATCATCGTGAATTACAATGGCAAGGATGATTTGCGCCGCTGCCTTGCCGCGCTGCGCGAGTCAACGCTGCCAGCCGAAGTAATCGTGGTAGACAACGCCTCCAGCGATGGCAGCGCGGCAATGGTGAGCGCTGAATTTCCGGAAGTAAATCTGCTTGAACCGGGCAAAAATCTGTATTTCTGCGCCGGCAATAATTACGGCGTGGATGCCGCGGTGGGCGATTATGCGCTGCTGCTGAATCCCGATACTGTGCCACCACCAGATACATTGGAAACACTGGTCAGTTTTATGGACAGCCATCCGGATTATGCCGGGGCAACAATGCAGATGCGTTATCCAAATGGCGAAATCCAGCGCACTTGCTCGCGCATCCCAACTTACAAATACCTGCTGCTGACGCAAACGGTGCTGCAATTCCTGTTTCGCGGCGCACGCAAAAAAACTGAAGACCGCCACTGGTACGTTGATGAAGGCTGGGATCGCGCTACAGATTTTGACGTTGAGGCGATTCCCGGCTCATGCACACTGATGCGCCGCGAAGATTTGCGTCTGAGCGATCATTTGCTGCTGTATTTCAATGAGGACGATCTGGCGCGGCGTTTTGCCGGGCGCAAATTTCGCTTTCTGGCAGCCACGCCGATTGAACACCGTGAAAAATCGGTTACGCGCAGCGCCACCGCTACCCACATCTACTTTCGAGATCTAATCGCCTACTGCAAACTGCATCATGGTTGGCTGCGCGCTGGCGCAATCTGGCTGCTTTCACGCCCGTTGGAGTGGGCGATACGCTGGCGAATGCGCGGGTCGTCAGGCTGAAGATCGCCCCCAAACACGCTACAATCCTTTCTCAATAAAACAACCTGTTAGGATGCCGTGATGACTTTCATCGGATTGATGATCGAGGGACAGTGGGGATTGACGTGGGAACGTTGGCGCAGGCTGATCGAGGCCGCCGATACGCTGGGCTACCAGTGTGTATTTCGCTCAGATCATTACACCATCGGCCCGCCAGATGATAATTCACTGGAAACCTTCATCTCGCTGACATACGCTGCCGATCACACCAAACATATCGAGTTTGGCTCGCTGGTTGCGCCGACCACCTTTCGTCAACCTGTGTTAACGGCGCGGATGGCGGCGCAAATTGATGACCTGAGCAGCGGACGCATGGTGCTGGGACTAGGCACAGGCTGGCATGAACGCGAACACAATCAATTCGGCATTCCCTTTTACGACCGACAAACGCGCTATGAAATGCTGGAAGATGCGCTGGAAATCACCACCCGCTTGTATCGCTCTGATGGGCCAGTGAGCTATACAGGCAAGCAATATTCACTGAATGGCGCGGTGCTGCTGCCTCGCCCATCGCGCGCAGGCGGGCCACCCATTTTGATCGGCGGCAACGGACCAAAGCGCACGCTGCCACTGGCGGCAAAGTATGCTGACGAGTGGAACGGCGTGCATATTAACGTGGCTGCCTTCAAGGAACGCAATATGCTGATGGATGATTTACTGGAGCGAAACGGACGGGGCAAAGGCGCAGTCAAACGCTCGATCATGCTGCCGTGCATCATCGGCAAAGACGACGCTCAACTGCGGGCGAAGCTGGGAAGCCAGATCGAGCCAAGCGACACCCTGTTAGATCGAAAAAAGATCATTGGCACACCCTCGCAGGTGGTGGATCACATTGGCAAGTATCAGGAGGCCGGCGCATATCGCCTGATGTTGATGTGGCAGGATCAGGAAGATTTTGACGGCATTGAACTGCTGGCAAAAGAAGTGCTGCCGCATTTTCATAAGGGTAGTTAAAAGGCGCGTTTATTTTTGCGAGGCGTTTGAGCGCGTAATATGCCAGATATTGGTGATCAAAGCTGCGCTCTCGCACCCGTCATTCAATTTGAGAAGGCGACCATATTTTTCTAGCGGGATCGCCAGAAAATCACGTCTACTAATCCATGGGGTACAGGCTGCATCCACCATCTACCAGCAAGATCGAACCGGTCATGTATTTTGAGGCATCGCTGCACAGAAACATAAACGCATCAGCAACCGATTCAGGCGTCTGCAAATGGCCAAGCGGGATCGCTTTACTGGCGCGGGCGCGGTAGTCCGGCTCGGTTTCCCACTGGCGCAGCGCCATGCCCGCGCCCACAATTCCCGGTGCAATCGCATTGGCGCGAATACCCTGCGCCGCAAGCTCACGGGCAAACGAGCGCATCAGCATGTTCATGGCTGCTTTGCTGGCGCTGTAAGGCGCAATATCCGGCCATGGCACCGCCCCCACCCACGAAGTAGTGAAAATAAGCTGTCCGCGTATGCCATCCGCTAGCATGGAGCGCGCGCCAGCTTTTGCCAGAAGGTAGGCAGCCTTCAGGTTTACGTCCATCAACTGATCCCACACATCATCATCGTATTCGATGATCGGCGTGGCCTGTACCATGCCGGCATGACAGCACACGGTAGTGATCGCTCCGAATTTTGCCCGTGCCTGTTCAAGTAATCGGTCAACATTCTCGTGCTTAGTCAGGTCAGCGCGAACATACTGCACGCGGTTCTTGATCACGCCTGCCGCTTCCAGCCGCGCCAGCGAATCTGCATCTGGCACAATATCGTTGATCGTCACCAACGCGCCGTGATCAGCCAGTGCTTTTGCCACCGCCACGCCGATTGCACCTGCGCCGCCGCTGATCACGATATGCTGTCCGACTAAAGCATCTTCACGAAAAGTCATTATTCTGCTCCGTAAGCTGCGGCAATCTACATTTGCGCTCTGGCTGATAGTATACTGTGCGAATGGCGTTCGGCTGTGAAACGGAAGTGATCATGAGCGTGGAAGCGATTGCGCTGCTGCAAAACAAACGGGTGGTGCTGGGGGTTTCGGGAAGTATTGCCGCCTATAAAGCGGTAGACCTTGCCAGCAAACTCACCCAATACGGCGCAGAAGTTGATGTGATCATGACCGAAGCCGCGCAAAAATTCGTGACTCCGCTTACCTTTCAGGCGGTCACGGGACGCACAGTTTACAGCGACCTGTGGGCATCGAACACGTCGGGATTAGCCACGCATATCGCTCATGTCGGGCTGGCAGAAGCCGCTGATCTGCTGGTGATTGCACCGGCAACGGCTGATACTTTAGCGCGGTTAGCAGGCGGATATGCCAGCGACTTGCTGGCGATTACTGCATTGGCGGCGCGCTGCCCGATACTGATTGCCCCGGCAATGGATGGCGGCATGTTCGAACATGCTGCCACGCAGGAAAATGTCGAAAAGCTGAGCGTGCGCGGCGCATTCATCGTCGAGCCAGAAGAAGGCCGCTTCGCCAGCGGGCTGACCGGACGCGGACGGCTGCCAGAAACCGGCACGCTAATCGGCGCGATCCGGCGGGCATTAGGCAAAAATGGCAAGCTGGCGGGCAAGCGCGTGGTAGTGACTGCCGGGGGAACCCGCGAGACGATTGACCCGGTACGCTATATCGGCAACCGATCCAGCGGCAAGCAGGGTTACGCGCTGGCACAGGCGGCGCTGGATGTTGGCGCGGAGGTGACGCTTATCAGTTCGGTGCAGTTGCCGACGCCCTATGGCGCGAAACTGGTGAAGGTTGAAAGCACGCGCGAAATGCTAGATGCGGTATTAACTGCTAGCCGTAATGCCGATGCGTTGATTATGGCGGCGGCGGTTGCCGATTTTCGTCCGCAAAACGCTGCCGATCAGAAGATCAAGAAGAACGATACCAACGCTGAAGGCTTTTCGCTTTCATTAGGGCGCACGGAAGATATTCTTGACGCCGTGAGACTAGCGCGCCAGCAAACCGGCTTCCCGCGCGTGGTGGTGGGTTTTGCTGCTGAGAGCGAAAACCTAGTGGCAAACGCCCGCGCCAAACTGGAACGCAAAAGGGTGGATCTGCTGGTGGCGAATGACATTAGCGCCAGCGATGCCGGCTTTAGCGTGGATACCAACCGCGTGACGCTGTTGAGCAAAGAAGGCGAAGAGCGCCTTGACCTGATGAGCAAGGCGCAGGTTGCCGACATTGTAGTTGAACGGGTGGCGGTATTGCTTGCCTGACGGTAATGCCGTAGGGGAAGCGGCGCTGTACAGGTTTTTGCCGTGACCTGTATAATCAGCCGGATGATTTGCTCACATTCACGATGATTTTGCGATGATTGAACCTGAAAACTCGCTAGACGATACCTCACCGCGCACCCCGTATGATGACCGCCCGATCTCGGCAGCTAAAGAAATCATGCCAGATGAGGACGATCCGCCATATCTGGAACGGGAGTCGCAGGGCGGCGGATGCGGCATGACCACCCTGATTTTTGCAGTGCTGGTGTTCTTCGCGCTGATGATTGTTGCCCTTTCCGGGGCAGCAGGCTGGGTGAGCGGGCAGCGGCAGGCGGGCGTGAACGCCACAGCCACTCAGAACGCAGCCATTGGCGACCAGATTTCACGTATTCCTAATGATGTGGCTTCCGGAAATCTGGTGCTGCTGAACGCGCGTCTGCAATTTCTGGCAACACTGACGCCCGGCATACCGGGCATTAGTGACTATGCGCAAACAGCAACCGCGCTGTACATGACCAGCCAGCCAACCGCGACGGTATCGCCAACCACCACGCCGACTGAAACCGCTACACTACCACCCACAGCAACACCTGACCCGGCGCTGCCATCACCGACACCCGGCGCTGCGTATGATCTGGCTGCGCTGCTGGCTGAAGCACAAACCGCCTTCACAACGGGCAATTACAGCGACGCGGCAGACCTTGCAGAAGCCATTGGCGCCATTGATCCCAACTACGAGGTCGCCACCATCCGCACGATTCTGGGCGATTCACTTGCGGCGCAAGCGCGTAACTACTATAACGCTATGCAGCCCGCGGCTGGCAATCGCGTCGTCGGGCAGATGGAAGCGCTGGGTATCCCAACGGGCGATCTGGCATACGAGCGCACCGTTGGCGAAGTGTATTTGAACGCAATGAGCAATATTGGGATTAGCTTTCCGCAGGCCATTGCCTCGCTGGAACGGCTGCTCGAATTTGGGCAGGGGCGATACTACCAGCAGGCGATGGATATGCTGTACCGGCAGTATGTTGGCTATGGCGATGCGCTGGCTTTTGACCCGAACTACGGCTACTGCCCGGCAGTGGCACAGTATCAAAATGCCCTGCGGATATACACCAGCGGTGATGCCAATGGCAAGCTGAGCCAGGCCGAAATGATGTGCGCGCAGGCAACCCCGCAAGGCGGCGACCCTTCAGCGGCAGGCACCACCGACGGCGTTGCGCCCATTGGCGTGCCGGGAACGTAGCTCACTTTCACGACCCGGGGCAGTTCGCAAACTGCCCCGCGCCACCCACCCTCTGGCAAACCTGCGTTCTCATCTACTGCTTATTTGCACTTAACCGCAAATTCACTGCTTCCGTCTAAAGTGTAAGGTGTGGAGCCTATCTTACTCTCGTAGATGTTGTGTAATTACAGTGTCGCTGTTTACTGGTAACACAAGATCAGGCTCTCAGGCGTAGGACGTTGTATCCTGCCCTTTCTTCCACGAACTGCCTGACGTGCCCCCCCTCACATCAGGCAGTTTCGTGAATTGCGCCACAGACGTTACAATTCCACCGAAATAGTTTCCTATCCCGGAACAAAATATGGCTGGAAAATACTTTGAAGACCTCGAAGTAGGCGCAACCTACAAACATGAAATCGGACGAACGATCACCGAAACCGACAACGTGTTATTTAGCGCCCTGACGATGAATAACCAACCACTCCATTTGAATGCAGACTTTGCCACGCAAACGGAATTTGGACAGCGCATTGTGAATGGCATTTTCACGCTGGGGCTGGTTGTAGGTATCAGCGTCAATGACCTGACACAGGGAACCATCATCGGCAATCTATCGTATGAACATGTCGTACATCCCCGCCCACTGTTTCATGGCGATACGGTTTACGTGGAAAGCGAAGTCGTATCTAAGCGCGAAAGCAGATCGCGGCCTGAAGCCGGTATCGTCACACTTAAGCACATCGGACGCAACCAGCATGGGGATATTGTGATCGAGGTAACTCGGACAGCATTGTTTCTAAAACGCCCGACGTTACTATCCTGAATTTTCGATAAAGGTAACTGCGGAATGCCCGAAATCACGCTTAAAGATGATGGTCACTTTCAGGCACCTTCCGGGAAACGGTTAGTGCTGGCTTTAGAGGATAATGACATTGATATTCTGCACCGCTGCGGCGGGCACGCAAAATGCACGACTTGCCGCGTACAGTTCATACGCGGCGAACCTACAAAAATGACCGCTGCTGAGAAAGAGCGGTTGGAAGCACGGGGATTGTTAGGCGAAGTACGCTTAAGCTGCCAGATTTTATGTGAAAGCGATATGACGATTGTGCCAATTAACCGGGTTTCCAGCAGTGATGTTGAAGACGCTGGCCCTCGTCCGGCAGATTCGATCACGCCTAGCCCGGTCTGGATAGACGCGCCAGCGCCGCGCAATCAAGCTGTTGATAATAAGTAGGCACGCGGTATTATGCGCCGCGGGCAATTTCACGGGGAACTTTAGCGTAAAACACCGAGCCGCCTTCTGGCGGGCAGTCCACGCCAACAGTGCCACCCTGCGCTTCTGCCAGCATCTTCACAATCCAAAGCCCCAACCCCGAGCTATTTTCTCCAGCAGTTGGTTTAGTGCTTAAGCGGCTAAACATCTGAAACAGCCGCCCGCGTTCAGATTGAGGAATGCCCGGCCCCTGATCGGCAACGCATAACTGCGCAAACTCATCCTGTGACTCGCACCACACGGTCACAGTCGAATGAACTGGCCCATATTTAATAGCATTGCTGATCAAATTGCTGGCGATTTGCGAGAAAAAACGTGGATCGGCATACACCGATAACGGCGACTGCTCATAGCGGATCTGGGTGCCTTTGTTGAGCGCCGCCAGCGAATACTGCTCCACCACCTTGCGAATAATCTGCGAAGCATCAAATAACTGCGGATCGGGCGTGAGTTTGGTTGGTTGATACGCCGAGGCATCCAGAAATATACGTATCAACTCGTTCATGTCGTTCAGTGTAGTGTCTATATTATCGAGAATAGACGACACCTGTGGACGATCACCCGCAATTTCTCGCAGCAGATACTGCGCCATACGCAAATTGGTAAGCGGGCCTTTTAGATCGTGCGAAACGATGCGTAAAAAGCGTTCCTGCATCTCTTTGGCTTCGCGCAGTTCTTCGATTTTCGCTTTATAGGCATCGTTCAACTGTTTCAGCGCAACCTGGTTATGCACCCGCGCCCGTAACACCGCCAGATTGACGGGCTTGGAAATGTAGTCGTTAGCGCCGCGTTGAAGCCCCTGCACTACATCCTGGCTATCCTGCCGTCCAGAGATGAGGATGACTGGCAAATCGGACAGCGCCTCTGAACTGCGGATAGAATGCAGAACATCAATGCCGGTGCTGCCGGGCATCATAATATCCAGCAAGACCGCATCAAATGGTCGGGATTGGAGGAGATCAAGCGCCTCATCGCCGCTGTTGGCTTCCGTAACTTCACAGTCACGGCCTAGCGCGCGGGCAAAGAGCATTAAGCTTCCGGGGTCATCGTCAACGATCAGCAGCCGTGGAATGTTCGGGTTGACGTGCGCAGCCGGCATAGAATGTTGGGACATCGTTGACGTTTGCTGGCCTAGACGTACGTTCATTAATTGAGTTTATCACGTTCTGCCGTTTCATTTCTTTATTCTTCGTCAACGCACAGAAATTGCTTTACGAAGTTCAGAAATTAT
>CAZBPB010000020.1:12022-17906 GCA_964493565.1 uncultured Pleurocapsa sp.
ACGCAGATTCATCGTCCAGTCATTGACATACACGATTACACCACCATCATGCACAAACAACACCGGCTCAACCGGAGTGTCGCCATCAACAAACGGGATGGGCGGACCAACCGGCTGCTCGTTAATGAAGATGCTCACTGTGTCGTTATTCAGGTCGCGAGTCAAACGAATGCGTAACGGGTTATTTTGCCGGGCGCGCTGGCTGATTGTGGTGAGAGTACCATTCTCGTATTGACTAACCCGCGCAATTTCCGGCGAGGTCAAATCAATTTGAACACCTACTGCCTGTTCAGGATCATCAGCGCTGCGCAAAAGCACCCCGTAGAAAACATCTTCATCAAGCATCAGCGGTGGGTTGAAAGATTGCAAAATCAGTGAAGCTTCCACCTGCCCTACACGTGCAGCGCCATTATTCCCGAAAGTGTCGTCCACTACGCTTGCCGGCACAGCAACAGTCAGCACATCCCCACCCTGTGATGAGCCACTGCCTAACCGCCAGGAATCTTCTTCAAGGTTTGGTGAAAACACGTTTTCATCGAACAAACTTTGCCCGTCGCCTAACGCTAGCAGATCCTGTGTGCCGCGCAGCCCGCCCGGCGGCAGTGTTGGCGAAGGCGTCAGCGTTGGCGTGTGGGTAGCGGTAGCGGTAAATGTAGCCGATGGCGTCGCGGTTGGCGTATTTGAGGCGGTTGGCGTTTGTGACGGCGTGCGCGTTGGCGCTGTGGTTTCGGTGCGGCGTTCGCCAATCGTCGCCAGCACAGGAATAGCGGTCGGGCTTGGGCCGATGCTGGTGGGCTGAAGCGCTGGGGCGGTTGTTACGCTGTCCGTCGCCGCAGCCTCCGCTGTTGCCTCAGCAGTTGATTCGGGCAAAGCCACAGAAGCAATCTGAGAGCCTTCCATAGTTATCTCGACGGTGCGAGTCAGTTGAATCTCTGCACCGCTGGATGGATTGTTTGCCAGCGCCAGAGCCGCCATGACCACGCCAATACCAGCAAGCAGCCCGAGAATCGCAATCCAGCGTCCGGAACGGCGGCGCGGGCGTTCGTACAACGGCGGCAGCGATTCTGCGGAGCCGGTCGCTGGCTCGACCAATTCATCAGCTTCTGACATGCGCGGCACCGGCTCTGAAGTGGGCGGCGCGGGAAATTCTGGCGTTTGCTCGGTCAAGGCATACCAGTGCTGATACAGCGAGTAGGCTGGATGCCGATCAATGAACATTGCCCGGAAAAAGTCGTTCAGTCGGTTCAGTTTTGAACTGCGACGCAGGCTTCGATCTGCATACACGCCGGAAAACATTTCGTACATCTCACGCCATTGACGCAAGGTGACAGCATACTGATCGCCCAGTACCCGCACAGTGGTTTCTTCAGGGTAACGATGCGCTTGCAGCAGTTCATCAGTCGGCTGCACAGGCATACTTTCCACCATTTGCGCCAGCTTACGGGCATTGGTGTGAAGCTCTGCCGCCACTGAAATCAAGTTCATCAACCATGCGCGGTAAGAGGTTAGCGTAATCTGCGCAGATTGTTCGAATTCGTCAACTGATTTGACGGCGATTTCGAGTTTGTTGCCTGCTGCGCGAAACTCGCCATCCGTCCAATCGCGTACTGCCGCTTCCACCTCGCGCAGGCTGTGGATTGCCGGCGCCATCATCTTTGACTGCCCGTTCTCCTCAAGCGAACGGCGGGTCTTATCAAGGTTTTGCAGCACAGACGATGAATTGACTGTCGAAATTAAGGTTTGCGCAGCCTCTAAATCGCGACGCTGCTGCACATATTCTTCCAGAGCGCGGGTCAAGGTGTGGCGCGGCCCAAGATCGCCTAAAGTTCGCGCTGCCGCATCACGCCAGAAAAGCGCGTCATCCATTCGGTTCTCACGGGCATCCAGCGCGCCATACAGCACCACATTGGAGAAGAAAATGCGGACTGGCACTGTTCCCATCTGCGACATCGGCTCGATCAAGCCTTTGCTCATCGCTTTGAGATAGGTTTCCTTGCTGGGCATTTGCGCCGCGAAGCTATCGCGCAGCCCGATTTCATCAGGCGCATACAACAGTTCGATAGTGGTCAGCGTGGTCTGGGTGCGGCGTATGTCGTTTATGCCGCCGCGCTCTACCCATTCGCGCATCTGTTGAGAAAGTTCGCGCAATCTCTGGGCTGCAACCCGTTCACTTTCGGTGCGCGCCGCTTCTCCTGCCTGAATGCCCAACCGCTCTGCTTCAGAAAGCCTACCGCGATCAAAATTCTCCCAACCATCGGCGAGCGCGCGCCCCAATGCGCCAAACAGCGCATTGCGTTCAACATAGTTGGTATTGCGTACAACCGCCCGAAGCTGCCCTAACCAATTTGCCAGCGAAGGGGCAATACGGCGCAGTGACTCTTCCATCGCTTGCAACACGGCAACCGCATCATCTTTGCGACCGTGCACAACTGCAATGTCATACTGATCCCAGAGCGTCTGTGCCTGTTCAAGCCGGTTGACCATCACGGCAAGGCTTTCATCAAACAGCCCTGCGTTGTATGGTTCGAGCGAGGCGTGGGCGCCTTGAAGCCACTCCGTAATATCCAGCCCGTCAGCGGCGGGAATAAATGACTCCATCCCACTGAGCACCTGATACAGCCCGTCCAGTTCGTGAGCAACCGCATCCCATGAGGGCGCAGCGGGTACAATCTGACGGGAATGATCTACTGCGCCGAGAGCATCACGCGGGTTGGATACCGCCTGTTTGCCGATCACATGCATATTATCTGCCAGCGCCATTGCGGCGTTGATCGCCCGTGTAAGCGCGGTAATTGGCAGCAGTTTGTTCGGCAGGTGATAGCCACTATTCAAGGCTTCAAGCATTCGTCCGAGCGCGTTAAGCTGCTCAACCACCGAACGGAATCCATCGCGCAGTTCGATCACGGTGTTGCTGGTTGAGCCAGTAAGTTGATCGAGCGAGGCATTTACTTCATTCAACAAAGCGCGCGGTTCGCCTACTACCAACCCATCGTGAGCAAGATCGGCCAATGCCACCTGCAAGCGATACAGGTTTGGCCGCAGCAGCATGATTTCAGGGATATGCGCTGAAATACGCTCTGCCAGCAGCCATTGAAAAGCTAGAGCGCGGTCATCGCCTTCGGTTTGCGTCACCAGAATACGCGCGGCTTCAGCGGCATCGCCCTCAAACATCAGCGATACAGCTTCCTGAACAGCGGCGCGGGGTACAGCAGATGAAATCTGGGTCTCGCTGGATAGCGCCGCCCAATCCAGCAGCAGGTTGATCAAAGTTGCGGTTTCGCCGCGCGCGCGGGGTCGCAGTTCGTCCAACACCGAAAGCGCGCGTGACCAGTTGCCACTTTCAAGATAGATACGCGCCGCATCCAGATCAGCGGATACCTGCAAATCCGAAAGTCGCGAGCCGATCTCCTGCTCTATTTGTCGCGCCTGCGGGAAACCGGGGTCAGACAAACGCACCGGCTCCAGCGTGCGTAACTGCGCCAGCAGTTCATCGCGGCTTAGTTCACGGCGCATGCGGTCAGTGATGCGGGTCAAAATTGCAGCGCGGTCGCGTTCTACTGGCGTGCGGTAATCGGTCAAATCTTTGTGGAGTTCGGAGATAGCTTGATAGCGATAGCGCGGGTTAGGATGCACTGCGCGGCTGATAATGGCCTGTAAGCGCGAATGCAGCCGTTCAGCATCTTCGCCAAAACCGATACGAAAATCATCGGTGGCATTCATATTGCGCGGCACTTCTACTCGCCCGCCGCCGGTTACGATGAAATACAGCAGTTCGCCCGCCTGATACACATCTGAAAGGCGGCTTACGCCCTGTGGTGTGCTCTCTTCACCTTCTAGAAAAACGGCGTTGCCCCAGTCAATCACCTTGAGGCGATAAAGATCGCGATTCCAGAACAAATGCTTGGCATCAACGTCGTTGTAAACAATCTCGTGCGAATGGGCAGCCTCAAGCAGTTCAAGCAAGCGATCAACGACCACCAGCATTTCTAGTTCTGGCATACGCTCGCCAGCAGAAGCCAGTTCGATCACCATGTCTTCGACGATCTGGCCTTCTGCGCGCTCAATAACGATGTACTGGTGGGCGACGCCCCCCACATTAAACTGACCGCTGCCAAGAAGCGCGGTTAATGCAGGCTGACCTGCCAGCTTTTGCAGTGCCTTGCGCTCGGTAAGAATGCTAACTTCTTGGCCGGCGCGAATCGGCGGCGCATCTTGTGGCGCGGGACGTTTAATGACAACAGGGCGGTCATTTTCACGTGTATCCACTGCGCGCAGCGTCTCACCACTGCGCCCACGCGGGTAGATATAGTCGTAGCGGTAGCGGTTATCGAATAAACCTTCGGCCATTAACTGGTCTCAATCGTCGCGACGGACATAACAAAACGTATGTCCACTTAATAAGATATGTAAGAATGGTATGCACGTTGGTGTCTAATTGTACGTCAGCAGATGGACTGTGCAAAACGCCGTCAGGTTGATCAAACACTCCAGCAATCGTATGATCCTCGCCATCGTACCATTGAAAGCTGATCAACTTATGCGTGTTCTACTTCAGCGGGTCACACAAGGCCGCGTCCTTATCAATGACAAAGTAAATAGCAGCATCGAGCAAGGTTTTGTGGCGCTCGTCGGCATTACCCATTCAGACACACTCACCCACGTTGAGTTACTGGCGCGCAAAACTGCCAATCTCCGTGTATTTGAAGACCAACAGGGTAAGATGAATCTATCGGCGCTGGATATTGGCGCGAGTGTGCTGGTTGTATCGCAGTTTACGTTGTATGCAGACGCACGTAAAGGCCGGCGTCCCAGTTTCATTGATGCCGCGCTGCCTGATGCGGCTTCCCCGCTGGTGGATGCCTTTGCTGCTGCGTTGGAATCCGAAGGCGTTCAACGGGTAGAAACCGGCATTTTTGGCGCAAATATGCGCGTCGAAATCTTCAACGATGGCCCGGTCACAATTCTGCTGGATTCGGACGAATTGAGTTCTGGAAACTGAAACGAGTTTGCGATGATTGATCAGTATTTGGAAACACTGGCCCTTGATGATATTTCTGCCCGCTGTGACGCGGCTAAAGCATTAGGCGATATGCGCGATCCAGCCGCCGTAAACGGGTTGGTTAAGTGTATGCAGCAAAGCGATGCAAAGTCGCAGTATGCAGCGTTTTCGGCGTTGGTGAAAATCGGCGCTGCGGCAGCCGCGCCGCCAATGGTAGACACATTACTTAGCACTTCCAGCAGCCGGCTTTGGGAACTGTTAAAACTCAATATCGGCATGCGCCTGCGCGCGGGGCTTCTGAGCATGGTACAGCGCGGCGATACGGCGATTGCAGATAAGCTGACCGACGCATTAAAGCATGAACAGTTTGATCAATACCAGCGCGCGTACCTGATTCAGCTCCTAGGCCGCACTGGCGACGAACGTGCTGTTGAAGATTTGATTAACCTGCTAACCGGGGATACCGAGTTGACGCAATCCGCGGCTGCCGATGCTCTCGGTTGGATCGGTGATTTACGCGCGGTTCCGTCGCTGGTGATTGCGCTAGAGCAGTCCCCGGCTGAAAGCTCTGTGCGTGAAGTCGCAGCAGAAGCATTAGGGCGTATCGGCGATCCAGAAGTCGTGCCGACGTTAGTGAACAGTCTAACCGACTCGAATGAGTGGGTTCGTCGCGCTTCGGCAGTGGCGCTTGGCGATATTGGTGATAAGCGTGTCGTTGATCCGCTGGCTCAGGCGCTTGGGGATGAAAGCGCGATAGTACAGGATGCCGCTTTTGAAGCCATCAAGAAGCTAAGCGACGAAAGTTACGCTGCGGAGATTTAGAAGTTCGCGCCGGAAGGCAGATTTTGAGGGCGGATTGCGAACCGCCCTCTTACTTCAAGAGTT
>CAZBPB010000021.1:0-3649 GCA_964493565.1 uncultured Pleurocapsa sp.
TTGAGAGGTAACAATTTGCGCCGGCGGCTAAGGCATCCGGTTCATCGTCCGGCGTGCCGCTGGTCGAAATCACATAAATCTTGGCCCAAACTTCATGGGCGCGCAGGCGGCGTAAAAAGTCCAACCCGCCCATTGGCTGCATTTTGACGTCTGCCAGCACAAAGCCGGGAGGTGCTGAGAGCGCTTCCAGAATCTTCAACGCTGATTCGCCGTCGCGGGCAGTTTGAACGCTGAATCCATTCAATTTTGCGGCTTCGGCTAGCAAATCAGCCAGCAGCGATTCATCTTCAACGATAAGCAGATCTAGATCTGTCACTTCAACACACCCTACGCTGCGCGCGGCGTCTACTGCCGCACCTGTCCCTGCCCGATTACGACCCATTTATAGGTGGTTAATTCTTCCAGCGCCATTGGCCCACGCGCATGCAGTTTTTGCGTGCTCACGGCAATTTCAGCGCCAAGCCCTAACGCGCTGCCGTCGTTAAAACGGGTGCTGGCGTTCACGAACACTGCCGCCGAGTCAATTTCCAGCACAAAACGGTCAGCGTTTGCTGGCGTTTGCGTCAAAATAGCTTCACTGTGGAAGGTGCTGTGAGCGTTGATGTGATCTATCGCCTCGTCCAGCCCGTCAACTACCTTCAAGCCGAGAATCAAGGCCATCCATTCGGTATCGAAATCTCCCTCACCAGCCGCCTGTACGCCATCGAAGCTGCCTACCAGCGCCAATGCGCGTGGTTCGGCGCGGTACGTCACGCCCGATGCGCTCATCCGCTCAACCACGCGGGGCAAAAATTCGGCCGCCACTGCCTGATGCACTAGCAGCGTGTCTACTGCATTGCACACGCTGGGGCGCTGGGTTTTGGCGTTGAAAGCGATTTCAACCGCCTGATCCAGATTAGCAGTATCGTCTACAAAAATGTGTACCACGCCCAACCCGCCGGTGATCACCGGAATGGTGGCATGTTCGCGGCAGAATTGATGCAAGGATGCGCCGCCGCGCGGGATGATCATGTCAATGTATTCATTCAGGCGAAGCATTTGCTCCACATAGGCGCGATCTGTACTTTCGATGAACTGCACCGCATCGGCGGGGATGCTGGGCAGGTTCAGGTCTTGCAGCGCGCCGCGGATCGCCCCTGCCAGCGCCAGATTGCTGTGAAATACCTCGCTGCCACCACGCAAAATCGAAGCGTTACCGGTTTTCAACGCCAGTACCGCGCAGTCTACGGTCACGTTCGGGCGCGCCTCGTAAATCATGCCGATTACCCCGATAGGCGTGCGGCGTTTGGCGGCGTGTAAACCGTTGGGCAGGGTGGATTCTGTGATAATGGTGCCAACCGGATCGGGCAGATCAGCCACTTTGCGAACATCGGCAATAATGCCGGTCATACGGCGTGATAGATCAAAGCGATCTTTAATCAGCGTTTCGCTCAAGCCGCGTTCACGGGCAGCCGCCAGATCACGGGCGTTAGCTTCGAGAATGCTATCGCTGCATGATTCGATGGCCTGCGCAATCGCCAGCACCGCGCGGTTCTTCTCTTCAGTTGTCGCTCTGGCAAGTGCGCGGGCGGCCAGTTTTGCTTTCTGCCCTGCGGCAATTAAGTCAAACATCAAAGAAATGCCCTTATCGAGAAACAAACTTTCAGTTACGTTCTTTTGAAGGTTAAGATCGCAAAGTTAATTTTACAACGAGGCTCAAGATATAAGTTACCCCAATAACACCATATTATTACGATGAATCAGCGCATCACCGTAAGTATAGCCCAATATATCCTGAATCACGCTTGATTTTGCACCCAGCAGTTTACGGGCATCGTCGCTGTCGTAGCTGGATAAGCCATGCGCGATTTCGCGACCATCGGGCGCAAATACGGCTACCGTCATGCCCCGCTTGAACTCGTCGTCAATACGGGTAACACCCACCGGCAGCAAACTGGCACCCCCGCTTAGCAGTTTACGCGCCGCGCCGCTGTCTACATACACCTTGCCGCGCGTCTTTTCGATCAGCAGGTGGCGCTTACGCTGATCAACGTAGCCTGCCGCTGCTTCAAAACGCGTACCGACAGACTCGCCAAGAACAATACGCTCAAGGCTGTCCGGCACATTCCCCGGCGCGACGATGGTGGTCACACCGCCGCGCGTTGCCAACCGGGCGGCCTGCAGCTTGGTGATCATGCCGCCCGTGCCTAGTCCGGTTGATGTGCCCCCCGCCAGCGCAAAGGTGGTGTCGTCAATGGTGTCAATGCGCTCGATCAGCTTCGCATCAGCATGTTTGCGCGGATCGGCGGTGAACAAACCGGGCTGATCAGTGAGCATGATCAACAGATCGGCTTCTATTAAAGTCGCTACTAATGCCGAAAGATTGTCGTTATCGCCAACACGGATTTCTTCGGTGGCGATGGTGTCGTTCTCATTGATGATCGGGATGATGCGCTGGTCAATCAGCGTGAGCAAGGTATCACGCGCATTCAGAAAGCGCGTGCGGTTGCCGAGGTCTTCGCGGGTCAGCAGCACCTGCGCCATCACCAGATCGAAAATCTCATATAGCTCGCTGTAACGCTGCATCAGCCGGCTTTGACCGACGGCGCTGAGCATTTGCTTGACCGGCAGCGCGGGCGAAAGATCGGGAAAATTTAGCCGTTCACGGCCTGCCGCCACCGCCCCGCTGCTGACCAATACCACTTCATGACCCGCAGCATGAAGCGCGGCAGTTTGCTGCACCAACCCCAACATGCGCTGGCGATTCAGATGGGTGGTGCCGCCGGTGAGGACACTGGTGCCAACTTTGACGACGATGCGCTTAACTGTAGGTTGGGTCATCAAATTCCAAAGTTTGATTTCAAATCTGACGGGTTAACGTTCCTTTGCTCATTGAACCACAAAGACGTTAAGGACACAAAGGGGAAGAGCGCCATCCGCTTGACGACGCTCTCCATTTTGATACAATGACCTGACAATCACATAACTCATCATGAGTGGGCGAGAGAACGGCTCGATGACCCCACGGCAACCCCCGGAGCGCCGGGAAGGTGCCAAATCCGCCAGATTTCTGGACGATGAGATTCGCGCATACCATGCACATGCAAACGCGCTTCTCGAAATTTCGGGGAGCGTGTTTTTATTTTGAATAGGCTTGGGCTGGGATTGGCGGGAACTACCGTACAATATGATTCACGAATATTGCGCGGCAGCAGTTGTGGGGAAGGAAAACGCAGATGCGCCTTCGTCTCGGAGCAAAATTTACGCTGATCCTATCGGTGGTGTTCATCTGTGGAATTCTGGCAAGCTGGGCGGTGTTTTCCCGGCTGTTACAGGAACACGCAGAGCGCGAAATGACGGCGCGCGCTGCTGCTTTAATCGAAACCATGAATTCGGTGCGACATTACACCACAACGCAGATCAATCCGCTGCTGCAAGATGATCTGATCGTATCGCCGGAATTTATCTCTGAGTCCGTTCCCGCGTATTCCGCCCGTGAAGTATTTGAGCAGTTACGCACGCATCCGGAATACGCAGAGTTCTTTTACAAAGAGGCGTCGGATAACCCGACCAACCCGCGCGATCTGGCGGACGGATTCGAGGGGGATTTGCTGGCACAGTTTAGAGCGCAGCCAGATCGAACGCTGCTTTCCGGCTTCACCCACCGCGA
>CAZBPB010000021.1:3659-9075 GCA_964493565.1 uncultured Pleurocapsa sp.
GACGGGGTGGAAGTGTATTACAACGCCCGCCCGCTGCATGTGAGCGCCGAGAGCTGCCTGCGGTGCCACAGCGCGCCGGAAAATGCGCCGGACAGCCTGCTGACGACCTATGGAATAGATGGCGGCTTTGGCTGGAACGTGGGCGATATCATCGCCGCGCAGATCATTTATGTGCCAGCGGCAGAGGTGATCGGCAACGCGCAGTCGTGGGTTACGCTGACGATGATCGTGGTGATCGTCACCTTTGCGATTGTGTTATTGATCATGAACTTCCTGCTGCGGCGCATGGTGATCAGGCCGGTGGAGAAGATCGCCAGCACCGCGCGCGAAATTAGCGAGGATGTGAACTGGAACCCGGATGCTGCCGACGTGGCTACTGTTAGCAAAATGGCAGAACGCAACGATGAGATTGGCGAGACGGCGCGGGTGTTTGCCAGAATGGCGCGTGAGGTGTATGACCGCGAACAGAGGCTGAAACAGGAAGTGCGGCGGCTGGAAATTCAGATCGATCATGCCAAGCGCGAGCGTGAAGTACAGCAGATCACCGAGACAGATTATTTCCAGCAGTTGCAAAGCAAAGCGAAAAACATGCGCGATCAACAGGAAACAAAATCACTTCAAGAGGGTGATTTACACCCGAATGAGGGGTAGGAAGTAAGAATACGATGGGAAAATTTCTCGACCAAGAACGCATTCGTCAAGCTGAATTTAAGCGGGTATCCCCTTATTTCAGTGATGATGCGCGTATTGACGGTACGTATCGAGGAACGCAGTATGCTTTCTTGTTGCCCGATGATCGACTTGGTGAGAATTTTTACAACGGTATTCGTTCAGAAGTACTGCAATATTTTGTCGATCATCGTATTAGCTGGCACACCCTTGCACGGCATTTATGCAGTTCTCAGGTTTGCTGCCTGAACTTCCTTTTTCCGTTTATGGATAAACCTGAGGCTTTGGCGCGCCTTTTACACCCCTTATTCCCTGATTTGAAGCGCATGCTACCGGTAGAAAACGCTGGAAATTATGTGGCATTTGAATGGATTGGCGAGCAGAACTATCTGGGTGAACGTGTGGCAAAAAATGGCATTCGCACACGTGGTGCTAATTGCACTAGCGCGGACGCATTTGTGTGTTATGAAACGGTAACCGGAAATGTGCATGCCGTTTTGATCGAGTGGAAATATACGGAGTCTTACAGCAGTTCCAGATATCACATCTCTAAAAGTGGTACTGATCGAACGGCAATTTACAGGCCTTTGTACGAACAGGTAGATTGCCCTTTACACCGCGATTTAATTCCTGACTTCGGCGACCTATTTTTTGAGCCATTTTATCAACTTATGCGTCAGCAGTTTCTTGCCTGGCAAATGGAGAAAGCAAAAGAATTGGATGCCGATGTTGTTAGCGTATTGCATTTGCAACCAGCAATAAATACCGGCTATGAAGCTGTGACCTCACCAGCTCTAAAGTCATTAGGCTCAAGCGTATCAGAAGTGTGGGGGAAATTGGTTGTGCCAGCAGATCGGTTCGCATCACATTCTATTGAGGATGTTTTCGGCTCGTTTCCTGTGGAAAACTTCCCTGAACTTCAGGATTGGTGGGACTACCTGAATGAACGTTACGTGTGGTTAACATCCTGAGTGATACAGAAGAATCTGCCAGCAACATACGTCTATATATAGAAGCAAATTCCGCGCAATGGGATGAAGGTGCCGAAAACTCCGCGATGCAGGCGAGGAGGTAGCAAGATGGATGCAACAACCATTCAAAAAGAGCAGGTTTTGCTAGCGAATTGGCGCAAACTTCCGCCAGAACAACAGGATGCGCTGGTTGAATATGTTGCAAAGCTGGCGCGACCGAGAGGAACGCCGGGCAAAATTTTTCTGGAGAGAACCAAACATTTGCATATCAGTGATGAAGATGCTCAGGCGATGATCCAGGCTATTGAAGAAGCATTTGAACAAGTCGAAGATTTCCCTGAGGTGAATTTTGACAAGTGATGGTTTTCTTGTAGACACAAATGCAGCGATTGGTTACATCAATGGCGATGAGAAGATTCGCGTGTTTTTCGATAAAACTGAGGCTCTCTTTACAACATCCGTTATTGTGCTAGGTGAACTCTATTTCGGCGCGGAGAACTCTCAACCCAGGGAAAGCAATAAGGCACAAATTGAGGGTTTTATTGCAGAAATCACGGTATTAATGTGCGATCCAGAAACAGCAAAACACTATGGTCGCATCTATCAAAAGCTCAAAACTGCGGGTCGCCCTATCCCCGTAAATGATATATGGATCGCAGCAACAGCGATTCAGCATGATTTAACGCTCATCAGCCGCGATCATCATTTTCAAGCAGTAGACGGTTTAGCCGTCCAAAACTGGTAATCAAATTTTAAGCAGAGTTAAACCGAGTAACTCATGACCCAAAGATACAAGAACCGCACCTACACCAACCGCCGTTATCTGGATGCCATCAATGATCATGTGGTGATCTTCGATGGCGCAATGGGTACCAATATTCAGCTTTATAAGCTGACTGCCGAAGACTTTGGCGGCGAGCGTTATAACGGCATGAATGACTATCTGGTGATCACCCGGCCGGACGTGATCCAGGAGATTCACAGCGCGTTCATGGCGGCGGGCGCTGAAGTGCTGGAAACCGACACCTTCCGCAGCAACCCGATCACACTGGCAGAATTTGGGCTGCAAGATCGCACCATTGAAATCAATAAGGCAGCCGCATCATTAGCGCGCAAAGTGGCAGATCGCTTCGAACAGGACACCGGCATCCCGCGCTTTGTGGCAGGCAGCATGGGGCCAACCGGCAAGCTGCCCAGCGGCAGCGATCCTGACTTGAGCAACGTCACTTTTGACGAACTCGCGAATGTATTCTACCAGCAGGCGAAGGGATTAACCGAAGGCGGCGCAGATGTGCTGCTGATTGAAACTTCGCAAGATATTCTGGAAGTGAAAGCCGCCATCTGGGGCATCAACCGTTACTTTGAAGATGAAGGGGTGCGCGTTCCGCTGCAAGTACAGGTGACACTGGATACCAGCGGGCGCATGTTGTTCGGCACCGATATTGCCAGCGCCCTGACCACGCTGGAAGCCCTGCCGATTGACGTGATCGGCATGAACTGTTCCACCGGCCCGGATTACATGGGCGAGCCGGTCAAATATCTAGTCGAACACAGCACCCTGCCGATCTCGGTAATCCCCAATGCCGGGCTGCCGATCAACGTGGATGGCGAGGCCGTGTACCCGATGGAACCTGATCCCTTTGGCGATCTAGTGTCTGAATTTACGCGCTGGGGGGTAAGTGTGGTCGGTGGCTGCTGCGGCACGCGGCCTGAACACATTAACAAGCTGTACGAAAAAGTTCACGGGCATAGCTATGAAGATGAGCTAGCGGGGAAGGCAAAACGCCGCGCGCCGCTGAAACGCGATCCTGAAACTGAAGCCATGGCTTCCAGCAACATGCGCGCCATGCCGATGATACAAAACCCCGGCCCGACGATGATCGGCGAACGGGTGAACACACAGGGCAGCCGCAAGGTGAAGCAGCTTTTGCTGAATGACGACTACGACAGCGTGATTCCGATTGCGGTGCAGCAGGTGGAAAGCGGCGCGCACATGTTGGATGTGCAGGTGGCGCTAACCGAACGCGCCGACGAAGCTGAACAGATGAAAACGCTGGTCAAGAAGCTGGCGATGGCGGTGGAAACCCCGCTGATCATTGACGTGACCGACCCGCCAGTAGCCGAAGCCGGGCTTTCGGTGTATCCGGGGCGCGGCATCATCAACGGCAACAATCTGGAAAATGGACGCGAGCGCATTGATAAAGTGCTGCCAATTGCCCGGAAACACGGCGCGGGCGTGCTTTCGATGACCATTGACGAAGAAGGTATGGCGCATACCCGCGAGACGAAACTGGCGATTGCCAAACGTATCCGCGATATCGCCGTCAATGATTATGGCCTTGCGCCTGAAGATTTGATCTTTGACGCGCTCACCTTCCCGCTTACGACCGGGCAGGAAGAGCTGCGTAATGATGCGATTGAAACCCTTGAAGGCATTCGCCTGATCAAGCAAAACTTGCCCGGCGTGATGACTGCCTTAGGCATCAGCAACGTGAGCTTTGGCGTAACGCCAGCGGCGCGCGGCGTGCTGAACAGCGTGTTTCTGTATCACGCGGTACAAGCCGGGCTGGACATGGCGATTGTGAACCCGGCGCATATCACGCCCTACGCCGAAATCCCTGAGGAACAGCGCAAGCTGGCAGACGATCTGATCTTCAACAGCGATCCGGACGCGCTGCCGCGCTTCATCCAGTATTTTGAGCAGAACAACGTGAGACTCGCCAGCGCTGAGGCCGAAGATCCAACCGAAGATATGACCAGTGAAGAAGCGCTGCACTGGCAGATCGTGCATCGCAAGAAGGAAGGGCTGGAGGCGCTAATTGATGACAGCCTGACGCGGCAAGACCCGGTTGGCGTGCTGAACAATGTATTGCTGCCTGCGATGAAGGAAGTGGGCGATAAATTTGGCTCTGGTGAACTGATTTTGCCGTTCGTGCTGCAAAGCGCCGAGGCCATGAAGAAAGCCGTAAGCTATCTGGAACAGTTCATGGATAAGGTTGAAGGCACCTCCAAAGGCACGGTGGTGCTGGCAACGGTGTACGGCGATGTGCATGACATCGGCAAGAATCTGGTCAAGACGATTCTGAGCAACAACGGTTACACGGTGCATGATCTGGGCAAGCAGGTTCCCGCCAATACGATTATCGAGAAAGCTGTGGAATTTAAGGCCGACGCCATCGGCCTGAGCGCGCTGCTGGTGAGCACCAGCAAGCAGATGCCAGTGATCGTGAACGAACTGGCGCGGCGCGGGCTGAAATATCCGGTGCTGATCGGCGGCGCGGCCATCAATCGCAAGTTCGGGCGGCGTATCCTGTTTCTGGAAGAGAATGAGCAGCCGTATGAGCCGGGCGTGTTCTACTGCAAGGATGCCTTCGAGGGCTTGTCGGTGATGGATACGCTGATATCGAGTGGTGGCGCGGCGTTCGTCCAGCAGATCAAAGATGAAGCTTATGCCGAAATGCAAAAGCCGGTACCGGTACGCCGCGCGCGCAGTCAGGGCGAAAAGACGGTTCAACCCGCACCATCCATTCCACTGCCGCCATTCTGGGGCAGCAAAACCATCAGCTATATGCCGCTGGAAATTGTGCTGAAATACCTGCACAAGCCAGAGCTGTACCGCCTGAGTTGGGGGGCAACCAACACCCATGGCGAAGCATGGACGAAGTTAGAGGCTGAATTTGAAGCGCGGTTGGATCACATGACCCGCGAAGCATTACATTCCAAGACGCTGCTGCCAAAAGCGGTTTACGGCTATTTCCCGGCGGTCAGCGAGGGCG
>CAZBPB010000021.1:9085-14439 GCA_964493565.1 uncultured Pleurocapsa sp.
AATCCTCGAGCGCCTGCTGCTGCCCCCAGCTCGGGCCCGGAGCGGGCGTGGCCAGGCTCCGGGCCAGAGCCTCCAACTCCGCGAGCCCGGCGGTCAGCGAGGGCGAAGATCTAATAATTTATGATCCCGCGCCTTTCACCGCGGTACTTGCTGCTCATCATGATGCTATGACGCAGCAGCTTTATGCCAGCGTCGAACGTCGTGAAATTGCGCGGCTAAACTTCGCGCGTCAGCCCTTTGGCGATTATCTGTGCATCAGCGACTATTTCACGCCGTCTACCAGCGGCTTGATTGACACGGTGGCGCTGCAAGTGGTGACGGTGGGCAACAACGCGACCGAAGAATTTGAACGCCTGCAAAAAGCGGACAACTACAGCGAAGCCTATTTCTTTCACGGGCTAGCCGTGCAAGCGGCAGAAGCAACAGCGGTATATGTGAACCGTCAGGTAGTGAACGCGGGACTGGGCATTCCGGCGAAACAGGGCAAGCGCTATTCTTGGGGCTATCCTGCCTGCCCGGAACTGCGCGATCATGAAACCGTGCTGCGCTTGCTGCCACAGGCGGAAACCGAACTGGGCATGGCGCTCAGCCCATCGTACCAGTGGCTGCCAGAGGAAAGCACAGCGGCAATTGTAGTACATCACCCCGACGCCAAATATTTCAGCGTGGGGCTAGACCGCGTAGAACAGATCCAACGGGCGTAAGAAACGCTGGAGGATAAAGCCTTCCGGCTAAATGGAAAAAGCCCTGCAAAAGGGCTGAAACACCTATCATTTACAGGCACGCTCCTCTATTTTGAGGGGTGAAAACTAACTAATCAGGGAGGGCGCGGCTATGAGCCTGCGCGAATACATCATCAATGTGCCGAAAGTTGAACTGCACGTGCATCTGGAAGGCTCGATGCCGCCGGAAACGCTGCTGGAACTGGCACAAAAACACGGGATCAGCTTACCGGCAAACACCATCAGCGGCATTAACGACTGGTTCCAGTTCGTAGATATGCCGCATTTCATCAATATTTACATCACGATCTCGAACTGCCTGCAAACAGCAGAAGATATCGAGCAGCTTGCAAAGGACTTTTTGCGCCGTCAGGCTGAACAAAATGTGCTGTATACCGAAATCACCTATACGCCCTACACCCACTATCAGCAAAAAGGGATTTCGTTTCGCGAACAGTTGAACGCGTTGAATCGCGCCCGCATATGGGCAGAAGCCGAATTTGGCGTGACCATGCGCTATATCTTCGATATCGCCCGCGAGGTATCTCCTGAGAAGGGGCTGATCACCGCAGAATGGGTAATTGATGCCTATCAAGACCCTGAAAACGGGGTTGCCGCGCTGGGACTTGGCGGTTATGAAATCGGGCATCCGCCGGAAAAGCACGCGATTTCTTTCGCGGCTGCCCGTGAAGCTGGTGTGCCGATTGTGCTGCATGCCGGGGAACATGGCGGGCCGGACAGCATTCGCGGGGCGCTGGCGCAGGGATCGCTGCGGATCGGGCATGGCGTGAGGGCGATTGAAGACCCGGCACTGGTGCAGGAACTTGCAGACTTGCAAATCCCACTGGAAATTTCGCCGACTAGCAATCTAAAGCTGAAGGTGTTTCCATCGCTGGCTGAGCATGCCATCCAGCCGTTGATTGACGCTGGCGTGGTGGTCACATTGAACAGCGACGATCCGCCGATGTTCAACACCACGCTGACCGACGAATTTTTGCAATGCGCCGAAACCTTTGGTTGGGACGCAAATCAGGTAGACAGCCTGATTCTGAACGCGGTGCGCTCGGCGTTGATATCTGTTGATGAACGGGCGGAACTGGAAGAGCGTATTGTGGCAGGTATGGCGATGATACGCGCCGAGTACTTGCGGGTTAAAAGTTAAAAGGGTTCTACGAGCGTTCATAGACGGTTCTTCACCTTCAACGCTTAACTGCTTTTCGAGTGAAACTATGCGAAAACGAAACCTGAACGGCGGGTTTGGCTGCCTGCTGGTGATTATTCTGATTACGATCTGCGCGGGCACCATCACCTTTGCGTTGGATAACGTATGCTATGCAGGGCTAACGCAGCGGATACCGATTTATCCCGGTGCTGAAATTGTGAGCGAAGAACATAATATGTTCCGCCAGTTCGGGATGGGCAACACCACAATAACGTTGATCGCTCCGGACAATCCGGATACCGTGCGCTCGTGGTATGCCGTCCGCAACGGTACGTGGCTGCGGCAGAATCTGCAAAGCAACGATCCCGGCGCGCGTTTGCTGCGCACCTTCTCGCAGTATCAGTTTGACGTAACCGAAGCGCCGAACGGCGAAGGCTCGCAGGTTATTTTGTTCGGCACCTGTGTGAGCTAAGAAGCCCTGTGGTTTAGGGGATCGGGGTAAGCAACCTGTCGTTAAACTTTTTGCTCGGTTTGCAAAAGGAGCAGGCATGATGACACAAACAGAAAATTTCACCGAACAGCAGATGACGGGCGGGCGCGATCCACAGTCGAGAGGCATTTTCGCGGGAGTCGCGCTCGTTTTTATGCTGGTTGTGGTGGTTGGTTTCGGGTTGATGTTATTCCTGCATTTTCGCTGGACGAACCGGATTGACCTTTGCCGCTCCACCTTCCGTGATGTGCCGGGATTGACGATTATTGAGGAAGATGCGATGCCTTTATGGCAGGTGGATGGGCCGGTGATCATCGAGTTTGAAACGGCGGCAGCGGTCAGCGTGGTTGAGCAAAGCATGAACCAGCACTATGCAATGTTAATGCGGGAAGGAATTGAAAGCGGTGATTTACGCAACAGGCCAACCCGAAGCTGGACGATAGAAGCCACTGAAAACGGCACCCGCGTGTCCATCACCTGTGAGTGATATATCTTTCGAAAAACAGATAAAATGCAGAGCATCATGACCAGACTCAGTTTTAGCGAACGCCTTGCCCGGCCTGAGCCAATCCTTGCCGATGGCGCGATGGGCACTCTACTCACCGATAACGGGATGCCGGTAGAAGCCACTTTTGAAGGGCTAAATCTCTCTCAGCCAGAGATGATCAAAACGCTGCACCGCGCTTATCTGGACGCCGGCGCTGAGATGATCGAAACCAACACCTTTGGCGCAAACCGCTACAAACTGGTGGATTACAGCCTTGAAGATCAGGTCAAAGCGATCAACTTTGCCGGCGCGCAGATCGCCCGTGAAGCAGTTGAAGCGGCGGGTAAAACCGCTTACATCGCTGGCAGCGTAGGGCCGTTGGGCGCAGGCTTGCAGCCGTATGGGCGAATCAAACCGGATGACGCCAGCGCCGCCTTCAGCGAACAGATCGCCGGGCTGCTAGCAGGGGGTGTGGACGCGCTGATCTTTGAAACCTTCACCGATCTGGCTGAATTGAAAGTAGCGATTGAGTCTGCACGGCAGGCTGCGCCAGTACTGCCGATCATTGCTGAAATGACCTTTGGACGCGATGACCGCACGATTTACGGCTATCTGCCGGGGCGCGTGGCGCGCGAATTGAAGGACGCAGGCGCAGACGTGATCGGCGTGAACTGCTCTGGCGGCCCGGCGCAAATCACCCGCGTGCTGGCAGCCATGCGTGATGCTGTGCCCGGCGCAAGATTTTCAGCCATGCCCAATGCCGGATACCCGCAAAATGTGGGCGGGCGCATGATGTATACCGCCAGCGCCGAATATTTTGGCGACTATGCGCGCACCTTTCGCGGGTTGGGGGCGGTGGTGATCGGCGGCTGCTGCGGCACGACTCCGGCGCACATCGGGGCAATGCATCGGGCATTAGCGATGCCAGAGACGGCGAACGAACGGATCGCCATCAACCGCCAGCGTGATGATGACGAGCGTATCTTACAAGCGCCGGATCGCCCGTCGGAACTTTCTCACCGTCTGGCAACCGGGCAGTTCGTGATCAGCGTGGAGATGAACCCGCCGCGCGGTCACAATTTTGAGCGCCTACTCGCTTCTGCAAAGATGCTGGTAGATGCCGGGGCAACCGTGTTGAATATCACCGACAGCCCGACTGCGCGTATGCGTTCCAGCCCCTGGGCAGCCTGCCACGCGATTGAACATGAAGTGAACATCGAAACTATCCTGCATTTTCCTACACGCGGGCGAAATATGCTGCGTATTCAGGGGGACTTGCTGGGCGCGCACGCGCTGGGCTTACGTAATATCTTTGTGTGTATGGGCGATCCTACCCGCATTGGCGATTACCCCGCCGCGATGGACAACTACGACATCGTGCCATCGGGGCTGATCAAGCTGGCAAAACAAAAATTCAATGAGGGGGAAGATCAGGCAGGCAACAGCATCGGCCAGCCCACCAGTTTCACGGTTGGCTGCGCGTTGAATATGGTGGCCGATGATCTGGACAAGGAAATTGACGTGCTGCGTAAGAAAATTGCCAGTGGCGCAGATTTCGCGCTGGCGCAAGCGGTGTTCGATCCAGCTAGAGCTGAACGTTTTTTGATACGTTACGAAGAACTGGAAGGCCACCCGCTGAAGCTGCCGGTACTGATCGGCGTGCTGCCACTGTACAGCTTGCGTCATGCCCGCTTCCTGAACAATGAGGTGCCCGGCATCGCAATTCCTGAAGCTATCCTGAAGCGGATTGAAAATGCGGGTGAAGATGCAGCACGTGAAGGGGTGCGGGTGGCACAGGAGCTGCTGCGCGATCTGAAAGACCTTGCGCGCGGCGCGTATATCATCCCCAGCTTTGGGCATTATGATTTAGCCGCGCAGGTAGTGGATGCGGTGGGGATAGCAGGCTAAGTTAGCATTTTGAGGGCGGTTCGCCAGCCGCCCCCTACCCGATTACTTTGAGCAGCAGTCTATTCTTGCGAACCATTAACGAGCGTATCAACGTCCTGTAGGGCAAGTTCCAGCGCCTTCTTGATACCGCGCAGGTGGCTGGCCTGTTTCGGATGCGTATCAAGCGCCAGCCGGTCATTGGCTTCGCTCCACATGGCGTGCCAGCGCCCTGCCATTTCGCGCAGCGCGGTGTCATAGTCCGGAACTGCTTCGCCGTCATCGGCATCGTCAGCTTCCGCCTGCGCAAAGCCTTCAGCGTCCGAATCATCGTCTTCGTCTACGGTGATATTCAGCATCTGCGGGATTAAGACGGACTCCACGCCAACTTCACTCAATTTTTCATGCGCGGCTTGAAAAGTTGCTTTGGTCAGGCGCGCCTCCGCTAACAGCCGATCAAGGCGAAGCAGTACAGCATAATACGGGTTGGTAACATCCACCCGTTCGTCACCAAGCTGATTGGCAAGCTCGCGCCCCCGTCCGATGCTGGTGGCGCTGTCGCGGGCTTCTTTCATACGCTGACGATAACTTGCGCGAATTTCCTTGATG
>CAZBPB010000021.1:14449-17598 GCA_964493565.1 uncultured Pleurocapsa sp.
CCTGCGTTTCTTTTCTCAGCGCCTGAAGTCTCTTGCGATACTCCTCGGCATATTCCGCTCCAAGAATCGCTTCGTCGGTATCAATGTATCCATCTTCCTGCACACCACCGATCAAAGCGGCATATTCTTCTGCAAGGGTTTCAACTTCGTGATGCAGTTCATCTGCGCCGCGCATGATTGCCTCCTCGTATTTACTAATTAACCTCAGGCATGGTTAAGCATTTTGAGCGAGAAATGTTGCCTTTGAACCCCATTTCCGTGATACGAGAGAGGGCGAACCCCCCGATCGGAGGGATGTGTTCAAAAGGCAGCAATGTCTAGCTCATGTTAACCTTGATTGTAACGAGTCAGGGTACTGTTTTCATCCTTAAGCCGTTCGATCTTATTCCAATTCGGTTCAGTCCGTGATACGCTACACATATTATTGCTTCACTGTTGGGTGTACTGGCGCAAAGAAATTGCCAGCGCGCGCCGTTTTTCATCTACGTATTCTCTCCGCGCCGCCAACCCGCGCACCCTTTTTATTGCGCAGGTCGCGGTCATATAGGGAGCTGTTCTCATGTTGACTGCTGATTTTGTATCCCGTATCGTCGGGATGGTTGTGTTTGCCATCCTCGCAGCACGTTTAGGCGTAGAAGTTGCTGCTTCGCTTCGCCTTGATGAACTGGTTGTCTCTTTCTTCTTCGGCTTAGTTGGCATCCTGTTCGGGCTGATCCTGACGCCGTGGCTGACCGTGCGTCCGGTTCGCCGCATCAGCCGCGCCATCAACGAGCAGCCTATAGAAGTACTGTTCACCACCGTTCTCGGCCTATTACTCGGGCTGCTGCTGGCACTTTTGCTGGCCTACCCGTTATCGCTGCTTCCACAGCCATTGGGGAACTGGGTACCGACCATCCTCGCGCTGGTGCTGGCGTATGTGTTTACCTCACTATTCCGCAACCGTTCGCGCGAAGTGTGGGGCTTTATGAACGAGTGGCTCGGTATCGGTTCGAAGGCGCTCGCCGTCGCCAGCGGGGCTTCAACCTCTCAATATCTACTGGATACCAGCATTTTGATTGACGGACGCATTGTGGACATTGCCCGCACCGGCTTCATCGGCGGTTCGCTGGTGGTGCCCCGCTTCGTGATCAGCGAACTGCATCGCGTTGCCGATTCTTCAGACCCGCAGCGCCGCAATCGTGGTCGGCGCGGTCTGACCAAGCTAAATGATTTGCAGCGCGATCCCACGCTGGCATTTCGCATCATTGATGACGATGTTGAAGGCGTGAACGATGTTGATGACAAGTTGATTGCGCTGGGGTTGCAGCTAAAAGCGCCGATCCTGACCATAGATTTTCCGATGAATCAGGTTGCTAAAGCGCAGGGTGTAGAAGTGCTGAACATCAACGCGCTGGCAAACGCGGTACGCAGCGCCTATATCCCGGGCGAGATATTCCCGTTACGCGTACTACAGGAAGGCCGTGAGCAGGATCAGGGCGTGGGCTATCTTGAAGATGGCACAATGGTGATCGTGGAACATGGCAAGCAGTACATGGATCGCACCATTTATGTGGAAGTAACCAAGCTGATCAACAAGGAAGCTGGTCGCATCATCTTCGCAAAACCCAGTGACCAGAAGATAAGCTGAGTTTCTTTCCGGGTTTCGGGCGGGCTGATAGCTCGCCCTTCATATCTGTTCGTAAATTTCCCAGCCATCAGCATCGTATACCTGCCGCCAGCCTTCTCGCGCCAGCATTTGCCGGAACGAATCCGCGCCACCCGCCATCATCTGCCGTTCAGCTTCGCCAAAGATCAGCCAGCGTAACGGATCGCCACAGAGATCAGGCTGGTTTTGCAAGCACCCTCCACCCGCAAACAAAACCGTCCGTTCTTCATCGGTCACGGTATCGGTAAAGAAGGCATCCACCTGCGCGGCTTTGCGGTCAGCTTCCAGCGTTTCGGGCCCATGTCCGATGAAACTGCGTAAGTGCGTGTACACAGGGATAGCATTGCCGGTTTCAAAAGAAGCCAGCGCCACTTCACCCGGCGCAGAGTTACGGTTCAGCCATTCCAACGCGGTAACTTCCGCAGTGGGGCGAAAGACAGGCGGCTGAGGATGGAGCACTGTGTTTAGCGTTCCCACCAGCAGCAGCACCGCTGGAACAGTCGTCGCGCCCACCCACACCCATGCTACGATGCGCCGTCGCAAACGCTCATCTGCCCAACGCATAATGCCAACTGCCGCCAGGATCGCCAGCGGCACAATCACCCCTTCCAGCATCCGCCGCTGCACGTTGATTGGCAGGTAAACCAGCGCGAACGCGGCGATTGACCATGCAACTAGCAGCAGCCAGCGCGTTTCGCTGCGCCCCTCCTGCCATGCAATAACTGCACCGCCAACTGCGGGTATCACCAGCAAAATATAAGCCGCCAGATATACCAGCGGCATTGGAGAGGGAAGTTGGTTTTGCGCTGACCAGACAGAAAAGACCTGATTTTGGCTGAACACCAGCGTGTAATAAGCGAAGAATGGCAGCGTGACCAGACCCGCCACGACACATCGTAAGAACAGCGCGGTCGGGAAATGGCGATTTCGCAGCCAGACGAGCAAGCCCCATACCGCCAGCAGCACATAGATTACGGCGAAATAGAAGGGGACGCTCATGCCAGTGATCACCCAGAAGCCGCCCGCCAGCAGGGCGCAGGGCATCCAGCCGCGCAATGTTGACTGCTTTTGCGCCGCGAACATCGCTAGAATACCGGCAAGCATCGCTGCGCGTGCCAGCGCCAGATGAGGCAGCCCCAGAATAATCAGAAAGCTGAAGCCCTCAGGGATATAAAATTCAGGGGGCAGCCCACCCCCAAAAAACGGCAGCATCCAGCCCACGCCGCCGCCGATACTGGCCATCACGAAGGCAGCAAAACGGGTATTCTTATCGTTTACGAAGGCCGTAATGAAGCGCCACAATACCCATAAATACAGCACGTCGAAGGCAAGCCGCATGATCTGCCACGCCACCAGCATAGCGGTGGTATAGGCAGGATCAATCTCAGGCACAATCAGCCCGACAATCTGTCCCGGTAGGATATAGGGCAAAAATACCAGCCCCGCGCTTTGATGCGGCTCAGTGGTATAAAACAGCGAGAAATCCCATTCCCCGCGCCCGCCT
>CAZBPB010000021.1:17608-17887 GCA_964493565.1 uncultured Pleurocapsa sp.
ATTGCCGTCATCTACGCCGAGCAGCGAGCCACTGAATCGCCATTGATCGCCCTGCTGCGCGAAACCAAGCATGTAGGGCAGCGTGGTGATCGCCAGCAGCGCCAGCGCAAAAATCAGCGGGCGAAAATCACGCCGTTTGGGCACAGCGTTTCCGTAATTTATTGATACGGATAAATTCTCCTTGAAACCGCTGCGGGTGCTTTAGAAATCGACCAGTATCAAAAGCGATGCATCCCACCCATGCTGACCTGCGGTCTACCCCTCTCCCTGAGGGAGAGG
>CAZBPB010000022.1:0-756 GCA_964493565.1 uncultured Pleurocapsa sp.
GTGACCGCGTGGCACTCCCTGATCAACTGCGGCAAGCTGCGCCCCGGCGAAAGCGTGCTGATTGTAGGCGCGGGCGGCGGCGTGAACACTGCCAGCCTGCAAATTGCCAAAATGTGCGGCTGTACCGTGTACGTGGTTGGCAGCAGCGCCGAAAAATGTGAACAGGCGAGGCAGCTAGGCGCAGATGTGACGCTAAACCGGGCAGATGATCCGGCATGGTCGAAGGCGCTGTATAAGCTGACGAATAAGCAGGGTGTGGATGTGGTGGTGGATAACGTTGGGCAGGCGACCATCACCGATAGTATGCGCAGCGTGCGGCGCGGCGGGCGAATTTTGATCGTAGGCAATACCAGCGGCCCGATGGCGAATATGGATATGCGGCTGATCTTCGGGAAGCAAATCAGCCTGATCGGCAGCACGATGGGGCCAACGTCGGCGTTTAAGGCGGTAATGAATCAGGTATTTACCGGACGATTGAAGCCGGTGATCGGCGTAGAACTGCCGTTGAGCGAAATCCGGCGCGGGCATGAGCTGCTGGAAGCAGGTAATTTATTCGGCAAAGTGGTGCTAACGCTGGATTAACAAACAGGCGCGTTTAGGCGCGCCGCTACACGATGATTCACGACTGTAAATCATGTCTGATGCTTCGCCGCTTTCCCATTCACATGTTCCAGCATTACGGGCATTAGCCGAGCGACTTGGCTTGCCGACGGTGGGAAAACTGGCGCGAATGCCGGGAGCAAGCGCGATTTACCG
>CAZBPB010000022.1:766-8688 GCA_964493565.1 uncultured Pleurocapsa sp.
GTAACAGCACATTATCATGATCGGCGGGCAAAGGACAGCGTGGCGACATTGCGGAAAATGGTCGCCGGTGAAATCATGATTGAGGCGGTATTTGACCGGGCGCTAAACCAGAAGGCATTGACCCACGCGGTCACGCGCGATCAGTTTGACACATTCAATGCCGCGATGCTGGGATTAGGCTTTGACCGTCTGGACGACCAGCCCGATATTCCGCTTTATGATGTGGTAGATGTATGGCTGGTGGAACGGGCAGCAGGCACTTTCACACACGGGATACTGGTTGCGCCGAAAGACGCGAAGGATAAACACGCACAGGTCGTAAATGCGATACGCCACGGGCTGCCGGAAATGATACGGATGATTCCGTGATGTGCTGATCTCGATCCGCGTTACACGCAAACGCTAAAGCGCGCTTCTACACGGATTTCCGGGATGTTGAAAACAAAAGAGGCGGCTCGAAAGGCCGCCTCTTGGGATTAAACGTTCGTGCATATTACCCGCCGCCAGTTCCATTGACGCGGCTGGCGCCGGTGACAGGATCGATCACATACGTGGTGGTGCGGGATGCCGGACAGGCATTCCACACAAAGAGGTAGCCTTTACCGTCAATTTGCGGGGCGAGTACCTGCAAACTGCCGTCCGCAGTTTTCGCGAGATGAACATCGTAATTGCTGGCGATGTTGGTGCCGGGGGCTGCGGCGGCTATTTGCGCGGCAGTTGCGCTGACGATGGCAGTTAGACCAGTCACGGAAGATACACCAACGATATCGGGTGGTAGCAATCCGATGACATCTACCCAACGCACCTCAACACCGCCGCCCGAAGTGCAGAATATCGCAACAGGCGCCCATGCGTCCTGATTGATGCGGGCATCGCCGGAATGGAACCCGCTGACGCCGGTACGAATCACCAGCGAATAGGGGCCGGTTGAACTGCCAAAACCATCGGCACGGAAGATATAATCGCCGGTCACAGGCGCGGTAAAAATAACTCTTGAACTATCGAAAGCGTCACAATCCACGCCCGATGGATCATCATCACTGCCAAAGCCATCATCGTTATAAACATCAGCATTGATGGTATTGCTCGAATCACTGCCGGGGAAAAATACTGACAATACGGGGTCAAGCGGGCGTGAAGTGCCATCGAACTCGCACACCAGCGTAGCGGTTGCGCTTTCACCAGCAAGCATACTGATGGTATGGAGATCAAACTGAGCACCGGAAGCAATATTTCCGCTGAAGCTATAATCTGCGGCAGAAACTGCGTTCACGGCAAATGCTGAAATAAGCAGAATGGCAAGCACAACTATTTGGCGACGCATTTTGTAGCCCCCTGTAAAGTTGTAGCAATCTTTCTAAAAACGATATGGGTTCCTTACAGATTAACTATATAACTGTTTGCATTTTGTGATAGTTTCTAACTGGCATGATTCTGGTATAGAGTTGGTGAGAGAGGGTTTCAGCAGGATAAGCGTTGACAGGTAAAACAGGCGAACCGTTTACGGGTAAGATTGCGTATACTTATGTATAGCGTTGATACGGAGTTGAAGCAGTGAGTAAGCAGCCACCACCGCAGCAGACTATCATTTTTCCGCCAGAGGAAAAGGAAGTTCAGCAGAACGGAATCGCGCTGCCGCCGATTCATGTGATGAGCGCAGTTGCCACGATTGCGCTGGATGCGGTGTGGAGTGTTGGCGATTTAACCGGCTTTTTGATACCTGTTGTTTCGATCATTACGGGAACGTTATGCTTTTTGGCAGTGCTTGGCATTCAGAAGAGCGTCGCCAAAGATGACTGGTCGAGCGCGATTCCCAAGGCGCTGGTGATGGCGATACTGGCGGGTGTACCATTTCCGGTACTGGGTACTGCTACCGGCGCGCTGCTGCTTGGCTGGGCGGGTTTGAGCAGCCTTTCGCGGTTGGGCAGCGGCAAAAAATAGGAAAATGTTTTGATCAGGCTAGGCGATTTCCAATTACATCTGATTCAAGAATCAATGACGCAAATGGACGCAGGCGGCGCTTTCGGGCTGGTGCCACGCGCACTCCATTCTCGTTTTTATCCGCTGAATGTGGAACAAAATACGGTTCCGATGCTCTCTAACCTGCTGCTGGTGCAAACAGGCACGCAGAACATTCTGATTGACAGCGGCAACGGCAGCAAAATTCCTGAAAAGATGCGCGAGCTTTTCTATCTGGAGCATCCGCATGGCAGCTTGCACGACTCACTGGGGCGGTTAGGGCTGACGACAGCGGACATCAATCTGGTGATCAATACCCATCTACATAACGATCACAGCGGCAGCAATACACAGTTTGATGAAAACGGGCAGCTTGTGGCAACGTTTCCAAATGCTGAATATGTTGTACAACGGCGGGAATTTGAGGACGCCAGCCATCCGAACGAGCGCAACCGCGCCACCTATCTGGCGGATAATTTCGCGCCATTGGTTGCAAGCGGGCAAATGCGCTTACTGGAAGGTGATACCGAGCTTGCACCGGGCATACGCGGGGTAGTGACGCCGGGGCATACACCAGGACATATGAGCGTGATTCTGGAAAGCGGCGGGGAACACGCCATGTTTGTATGCGATATGGCGAGCTTTGCAGTGCATTTTGAGCGATTAGGTTGGATGACGGCTTACGACATTGAACCGATGGTCACGCTGGAAAGCAAGCGCAAATGGCAGCAGTGGGCGCTGGAGACCAACGCGCTGCTCTTTTTTCCGCACGATGTCGTAAGACCAGTCGGGCGGTACGTGGCAGTTGAAGGCGGGAAAGGGATGGTGCAGGGGGTGGATGTTGAGTTTGCGTGATGCGTGCCGCAAGCAACTTTCAGCCCCAAAATGAAAAGGGTGCAGCGCGCTGCACCCTACGGAACTTTTCAATCAGCGCGGCGCGATTACACCCTCACGCCTTCGAGCATGTGGCGGAGATATTGACCGGTGTAGCTGGCTTCCACCTGCGTAATGTCTTCCGGTGTGCCTTCAGCGATGACCTGACCCCCTGCATCGCCACCTTCCGGCCCCATATCAATGATCCAATCGGCAACCTTGATGATGTCAAGATTATGCTCGATGACCAGCACAGTGTTCCCAGACTCAACCAACTGTTGAAGCACTTTGACCAGACGCTTCACATCGGCAGCGTGGAGGCCGGTAGACGGCTCATCGAGAATATACAGCGTTTTACCTGTTGCACGCCGTGAAAGCTCACGGCTGAGTTTCACGCGTTGGGCTTCGCCGCCGGAAAGCGTAGTTGCAGGCTGACCGATGCGAATATAGCCAAGCCCTACTTCTTCCAGCGTTTCCAGTTTGCTGGCGATACTGGGGACGTTCGCGAAGAACTGTAAGCCTTCGCTGACGGTCATATCCAACACTTCAGCGATATTCTTGCCTTTATATTTGACTTGTAACGTCTCGCGGTTGTAGCGCGCCCCGTGACAGACATCACAGGTGACGTACACATCCGGCAAGAACTGCATTTCGATTTGTAAGCGCCCCTGCCCTTCGCATTTTTCGCAGCGCCCCCCTTTGACGTTGAAGCTGTAACGTCCAGCCGTATAGCCACGCATTTTGCTTTCCGGAAGTTCGGCAAACAGTGTACGAATGTGGTCGTACATCTTGGTGTAGGTGCCGGGGTTGCTGCGCGGCGTGCGTCCAATCGGACTCTGGTCAATATTGATGATCTTATCTATGTGCTCGATACCTTCGATGCTGTCATGATCGCCGGGGCGTTCGCGAGCGCCATTCAGCACCTGCGCCAGACGGGTATAGAGCACGTCCACCATCAACGAGGATTTACCGCTGCCACTCACGCCGGTCACGCAAACCAGCATGCCCAGCGGAAAAGTAACATCTACATTCTTGAGGTTGTTCTCACGCGCACCATGCACGATGATGCTGTCGCCATTGCCAGCCCTGCGCTGCTCTGGCACTTCGATACGCAGTCGTCCACTGAGATAAGCACCCGTCAGACTGTCTTCCGCCTGCTCCACTTCCAACGGCGTGCCTTCAGCGATGATTCTGCCACCGTGTTCGCCAGCGCCCGGCCCCATATCAATCAGCCAGTCGGCGGTACGCATGGTCTCTTCGTCATGCTCAACGACTAAGACGGTGTTGCCAAGATCGCGCAGGTCTTTCAGCGTGGCGATCAGCTTGCCGTTATCCCGCTGATGTAAGCCAATCGAAGGCTCGTCCAACACATAGAGTACGCCGGTTAAGCGGCTGCCGATCTGGGTTGCCAGACGGATACGCTGGGCTTCGCCACCGGAAAGCGAGCCAGACGAACGGGCAAGACTGAGGTAGTTCAAGCCGACGTTATCAAGAAAGCTGACGCGGGACTCGATCTCATTCAAGATTTGATAGGCGATCTCCTGATCGCGCTCAGAAAGCAGCGCCTTGCCCACACGCCCGCGCAGCCGTCCCACCCATCCACGAAGTTGATTGATGGGCAGCGCGGTGACTTCGTTAATGTGCTGCTCGGCTATCGTGACCGCTAAGGCTTCAGGACGAAGGCGCTTTCCGCTGCAAGCCGAACAAGCCACCTGACTCATGGTTTGTTCGATTGCCCAGCGGATGCCATCGCTTTCGGTTTCACGGTATCGGCGCTGAAGATTGTTGATCACACCTTCAAAAGCCACCATGTATTCGCGCCAACCGCCACCATTGCTATAGCGCACCTTGATCTTCTTGCCGTTGGTGCCATAAAGCAGCACTTTTTGCTGCTCATCCGTAAGCTGCTTCCAGGGAACATCCAGCGGAATACTATAGGCCTCATGAACAGCCCGGGCTAATTGGCTTGCCCAGCTATCGGCGCTGCCAAAATCCCACCCATTGGCTTGAATGGCGCCATCGTTGATAGAAAGATCATGATTAGGAACAACCAATTGCGGGTCAAGTTCCAGCCGAAAGCCCAACCCCTGGCATTCAGGGCACGCGCCTTTGGGCGTGTTAAAACTGAACAGGCGTGGTTCAAGTTCCGGCAGGCTGCCATGCCCGTTGATACAGGCTAGATGTTCGCTGAACAGAATATCTACCGCCGGCGTTTCATTGAGGTTATTAACGATCACCAGACCATCACCGAGCTTCAGCGCGCCTTCTATTGCTTCGGTGAGGCGGGTTTCAAAATTATGGGCTTCTTCAGCGTCTTTATCGGAAAAGTTGCGGATGACCAGACGATCCACTACCGCTTCAATGTTGTGAATCTCGTAGCGCGCCAGCTTAATTTCTTCATCTAGATCGCGCACTTCGCCATCTACGCGGGCGCGGGCATAGCCCTGCTTACGGAGGTCTTCAAAAACCTTCTCGTGCGTCCCTTTCTTGTCGCGGATCACTGGCGAAAGAATCTGAACGCGAACACCCTGATCTTCAGGCAAGCCTCTGGCAAGCCGCATCACCTCATCAACGATCTGCTGCGAGGTCTGGGCAACCACTTCTTCCCCGCAAACCGGACAGTGAGGGATGCCGATGCGCGCATAAAGCAAGCGCAGGTAATCGTAAATTTCGGTGACGGTGCCAACAGTAGAACGCGGATTGTGACTCACGCCCTTCTGGTCAATTGAAACGGCGGGGCTTAAGCCTTCGATCTGATCAACATCCGGCTTTTCCAACTGTCCAAGAAACTGGCGGGCATAGGCGCTCAGGCTTTCAACATAGCGGCGCTGGCCTTCAGCAAAGATAGTGTCAAAAGCTAATGACGACTTTCCCGACCCCGAAAGGCCGGTGATCACCACCATTTGATTGCGTGGAATTTCCACATCTATGTTCTTGAGATTGTGTTCGCGCGCGCCACGAACGACGATCTTGTCCTGAGACATGAATCCCCCAACAGGGTTAGATTGTGCGAATATTTGTTCGATAATTATAGATGGCTATGATGACGAATCCAACAGTAGAAACTATACATTTGTATGATGAACCGCCTGTGCGACGTGAATAGATATTCCGTCAGATTCCCACATTGATGATAAACGGGCGGGTAAAGGCTAAAATTCGTGGTCTAAATTTCGTACTGTGGCGCTATAGTGCGTACCGGAATGGTACAGGACTCGATCACGATGAACGCGCTGAGGAACTTTGTAGAACTGATCATCGTTTCGCTGGCAGAGTGGAATCGTATCAACGCAGGTCGGATTGCCGGCTCGTTTGCCTTTTTTACACTGTTTTCGCTGGCACCACTGCTGTTTATTACCGCAACTTTCCTTGCAATGCTGGTGCCCGTTGGCGCGAGAGATGAAGTGCTGACGTGGGTGAGCCAGGGACTGAGCGCACAGGCGGCGCGCTTTCTGGGCATTATGTTCTCTACGATAGACCTGTCTACTTCCAGCGGCGTGATTGCTTCCCTGATCTCAATTGGATTCTTGATCTACTCATCAACAACCCTGTTTTCGCAGTTGAAACTGGCGCTGGATGAAATCTGGGAAGTGAAGCCCGAACATTCACCGCTGATTGTGTTCTTTTTCCGGCATTTTGTCGGGCTGCTTGCTTTGATTATCGCTTGTATTGTGCTGGCAACGATCACCATCGTTGGCATACTTTTGCGGCGCGTCGGCATTGGCAGCAATTTGGATACTGCTGATGACACCATTGCTGCAATTTTGCAATTTGCGTTCTTCTTTACAGCATCCTTCCTGATTAGCGCGGTCATTTATAAACGCTTGCCTAGCGTTCGGCTAGAATGGCGTGATGTGTGGCTGGCAGCAGTGGTGACGGGGCTGGTTTTCACGGTCAGCAAATACCCGATGGAGATCTATTTGAGCCATTATACTGATGCGGAAGTTTATGGCACCGCAGGCGCTATCTTCATCATTCTATTCTGGATTTACGCGTTAGGGCTGATGTTCGTGTATGGCGGCGTGTTCTGCCGCGCGTTTGCCGAACGCTATGGCTCAAAAAAGGCGCTTTCCCAGCCACAGGCGGATGAATGAAGCAGTCGTCAAATAGACGGCACATGTGGCCGGGAATCGGGCTGCTGGCTATGGCGTTGATTTGCGGCGCGGCACTGACCGGCCTTATGCTGCAAACACTGAGCAATCCCCTGCCGATCAGCATCAATCAGCAAACCCCTGACAGCGCGCTGCGGTTCACCATTGATCGCACGCGCAGCCTGTTCGCGGCAGACTGCATACAACTGGCATGGGCGATTGAAGGCGCAAGCGAAATTCTGATTGCTGAAACCCCCGCCCTGCTGTCCGGCGAGCGCGCTCACTGCGATGGCACCGCCCCATCCATCCGAATTGCTTTCAATGAAGGCCAGCCTTTCGCAGAAGTTTATTATCACTGGGCACTGTTTGATCAGCCAGCGGCGCATATACTGCTGTTCGGCGGGCTGCTCTGCGCGATTGGCGGATTGTGGCTGATAGGCGCTGGCGAATGGCCTATCTGGCGAGCCACGATCATCCAGTATGCATTTGTGATTGTTTTTGCCTTTGTAATGACGCTGATCATTGATCTATTCACCAACAACCTGAACACCAACCGCTACACATGGGACTGGCTGCACTATATTGATATGGCGGAACACGGGATCACAGGTAACGCAGGTCTGGTTGCGCCTTACGCTTACCGTCCGCTGCCACCCTTGATGGCGGGACTGATCGGCGATTTGAGCGGGCGATCTTACATTGCGGGCTTTCGGGCGCTGGCATATGCCGGAGCAATCGGGCAGATCGTGCTTGCATTCGCGCTGGCGCGGCTGTTCATCACCCACAAGAGCCGCCAATTCCGGGGTGCATTTGCAGTAGCGGTGATCGCGGCATTTTCGACTTTTAGCGTCAAGTTTTACCTGTTTGATGCCTTCCGTACCGATCCGCTGGCTTTTCCGCTGGTGCTGATGGGCATGATCGGGCTGGTGCAGCACGTTCGGCGGGCAGCAAATAGCCAGCCGACAACAAGCTGGGACATAGTGATCGTGCTTTCGGGGG
>CAZBPB010000022.1:8789-17773 GCA_964493565.1 uncultured Pleurocapsa sp.
TACAGGTCGGACGATCTGATCAGTTGTTTGACGTTATTTCGATGCCAGAATTGATCACCATGTGGCGGCGCAACCTGAATATTGTGCTGGGGCTGTTCATCGCCTTACTGCCAGTGTGGATGCTGCTAACGCCGCGACGGATCCCCGTGATATGGCAACAACTGCGCGGACTGAAGTTGAGCATCAGCCTGTATGTACTGGCGGTGCTGGCGCTCAGCTTTTTAGGCGGCACGGACATTGCGCGCTTTCTGGCATTCCTACTGCCAGTAATGGTGATCCTGTGCGCGATTCTGGTGAACCAAGTGCGCTCAGCATGGGAAGTGGTGTACGCGCTGATTGCATGGGCGATCTACAACCGTCCCTTCTCGTTGGTGCCAATGGAAAATATTGATGCCTATCTCGATTTTTACGTGGTCTACTGGAACCGCCAGACAGATGGAACATGGCTGCGCGTGGGCGAAGCGGCGGGCTGGGTGATAGGTTCGATGCTGATGAGAGTGTTATTCTGGCGGAAACCTCATGATGACATCGAAACCTTCGCGAACGAGCAGATCGTTCAAACACCTTCGCCTGATGGTTAACTGCTTAGGCTGAACATTGAATTGATGGCGGAGAATGTGACCGGTAAATTAGAGGTGCGCCATGTGTTCGCTGTTCCTGTTGATCGGGTTCTTTTTTTTGACGCTGGGGGTTTCAACAACGTTAGTGCCTGTCGCTGTAGGCGGCAGCATCACCGTGGTTGAACAACCCGCTATGGAGGTTACGTGCGTGAGCGACAATGATTCACCCCTGCGGGTGCTGGTATTCTCAAAAACTGCCGGCTTCCGCCATGATTCAATTCCCGATGGCATTGCCGCACTGCAAGAAATTGCTGGCGAACGCGGCTGGCAGGTTGCGACTACAGAAGATTCAGATGAACTGGTGGCGGCGCTGCCAGACACGGATGTCGTCGTGTTTTTGAGCACGACTGGCGATGTGATGAATGATGCACAGCAAACCGCGTTCGAGGGTTTCATTCAGAACGGCGGCGGCTTCGCGGGTATCCACGCTGCCAGCGATACTGAATATGAGTGGCCCTGGTATGGCGGACTGGTGGGCAGCTATTTCCTGAATCATCCATCGGGAACGCATGATGCGAATGTGCTTGTAGAAAGCCGCAATCACCCGTCTACGGAGATGCTTTCGCCAGTCTGGGCGCGGCATGACGAGTGGTATAACTTCCAGAGCAACCCGCGCGATCAGGTGAACGTGCTGCTGACGCTGGACGAGAACAGTTATGCAGGCGGGACGATGGGCGCGGATCACCCGATTGCATGGTGGCACGAATATGACGGCGGGCGCTCATGGTATACAGGCGGCGGGCATACGACTGAATCGTTCAGCGAGCTGCTTTTCCGCCAACACCTGACGGGCGGGATTGAGTGGGCAGGCGGACTGTGCTAGATACAGAATAACCGATGTAGAATGTAAGTAATCAGTTTTTACGGGGCACAAGATGGTTTTTCAGGAACGAGTCTATACGCGGGCAGATTTGCGCGTACTCGAAACACTGCCAGAGAACGCAGAAAAGCGCTTTGAACTCATCAATGGAGTGATCTACGAAGTGCCGTATCCCAGCCCAACCCACAACCTGATCATTGGCAACATTTACAGCCCGCTGCGCGCCTTCGTAAAAGCGAACAAACCTGGCTATGTTTTCACCGATACTGTGAAATACAGCCTGCCCAACGGCGATGATTTTGCGCCGGATGTCTCTTATTTATCTCAAGAACGCGCACCTGTGCCGCTGCCCAAAGCATTCAATATAGCGCCAGATATGGCGGTTGAAGTGGCCTCGCCCAGCAACCGTGAACGCGAACTGCTGGACAAGGCTGAATCTTTACTGGAAAGCGGCACACAGTTTGTGTGGATCGTTTACCCGAACACACAGGTCGTGGATGTATGCCACCTTTCGCCTGATGGCGGAATGATCAGCTACAAGCTGGGTGTAGACGATACGCTAGATGGCGAAGGTGTGCTGCCGGGATTTAAGCTGGATGTGGGCGAGATATTTGAGATCGGGTGAAGTGACATGGAAAATGACACGAATTAGCAAAGATAGCCGGTCAACTTTGCGCCTTACTGAGTGAAGATAAACCAACCCCGGAGAAAATTGAAACAGAAATAAAAGTCTATCGGGAGACTTCTGTATCTTCCTCACACCGATAAACTAGATGATTTCTGCGGTTATTGATACGAACATTCTGACAGCATGGTGACATTACCGTTATTTCGCCACGCCAATTCCTGGAAGCTCTAGCTAAATAAAAAGGGGCGCGATGTATCGCGCCCCTACATTGTTATATCGGGTTCAGACGTTTGTTTATCGCGGCATCAGGGTGACGCCGGGATAGAGCGTGGCTTCTGGCGTATGGCTGGGGCCGGGCGTGATTGTATAGGTGGGTGTGAAGCTGGCGGCTAAAGCAGTTCCGGTCGCCTGCATATCGGCCTGCTGCTCGCTCACAACCACATCGCCTAGCCAGCGTACAATGGACACCCATGAACGACCCGGCTTCATCATCATCGGCGCGTTGTTAGCGTAAAACAGTTCCAGCGCCGAACCCGGCTCGCGGTCACGACGACGCCAGTAGCCTTCAAACCACTGTCCATCGCGGAACAAATAGGCGCGTCCACTATCCCAAAGGTTAATTTGCTGGGATGCAGAACGGCTTTCTGGCTCAAACAGGTCGGGACGTTCTTCGTGCGGCACTTCAATGACCACAAAGTTATCTACCCACACCTGCTGGCTATCGGCGGCATCATAATGCGGCAAGCCATCAGTGAACCGCAGGTAGTGACCGGTTTCCTCATCATACTGCCAGCGAGCATCGGTCTGACCGTACCAATCAATGAAGATATCACTGGCAGGCGCGCCGCCTTCATCGGGAATATCACTAAATGAAAAACCACGCGCGCGGCGACCTTCGTTGATGCCACGCGCAGTCGCGCGATCCCAGATCAGTTCGGTATCGGCATAAAGCGTGTGTTCAAAAGCAAGGTTCACACCGGGGAAGCGGCAGAATCCGGCCTGCACACAGTTATCGCCAATCGAAGGCGAGATGACTTGCAGCGACCATGGTTGATGCAGCAAAAGTTCCTGAACAGGCCCACTAGCGCCGGAATAGGCGAACAGGGCTTCGTACATCGGCGCAAGCTCAAGGTCAACCAGCCGTCCGCTGCGTACTGGCCCGACGTGATGCGGCATGTTATTGCGGAAGATGGCGGCAAAACGGGTGACGCCGCCTTCAACTTCGTATTCGTAGATCACATCCGCGGCATTCAGGCCACTTTGCGGGCGCACAATCGGCGGATAGTTGGAAATTTTGATAATCAGATTGCGGCGATTGCGCGCTTCTTCGCTTGGATACGGCAAACCCGTTAACGGGCTGTAGCCTTCGGGGTAGCTAACCGGGCCAACAATGGTTGCGGTTGGCGAAGGTGTTAAGGTCGGTGTGTCTGTTGGTGTTGCCGTGAAGCTGGGTGTAACCGTCGGTTCGGGTGTAACTGTCGGTTCGGATGTCACCGGGTTAAGCGTATTGGTTGTGAAAGCGGACGGAGGTTGTGGCGTATTCGTTGCAAATCCTGAACCTTGTCCGATAGCACTGCTCCATGAGGCCAATAGCAGCAGCGAAGCGCCAAGCAGCGCGATGAATAATGTCCATGTTTTCCGCATGAACCATTCCCCTCGTAAGAACCGGCGGAACAAACGAGTCGGAAGTATACGGCGCGCAATCCTGATTTATAAGGGGCGCATTTCGTGCTCGTAGAGCAAGCGTAGGGCAAAGTGATATAATCACATTGAGTATTTTCTGATTTCAAAATGCATCACACATGACTGTTTTTAGAACATATGTTATAGAAACAGGCATCCTTCCTGATTGTATAAAGTTTACAAGACTAGAGGCAGAAAATGTTGGCTGGCGCACGGTTACTCATTTCGTATGCACACCCTGATGACGAAAGTTTTGGGCTTGGCGCATTGATCGCCAAATATGTGGAGCAGGGCGTTGAAGTTTACTTAATCTGTGCTACCAACGGCGAAGTGGGAACGGTGAAACCAGAATTTCTGGAAGGTTATGACTCTGTAGCGGCATTACGCCTTGCAGAGTTGGATAAAGCATCGGAAATTCTAGGCTTCGCCGAAGTATTCAAGTTCGGCTACAAAGACAGCGGGATGATGGGTTCGGAAACCTCAAAAGACCCGCTGTGCCTGTGGCAGCAGCCGGTTGAAGCAGTGACACAGCAGGTGGTTGAAGTAATCCGCAAAGTGCAGCCGCAAGTGGTGATCACGTTCAATAAGTATGGCGGCTATGGGCATCCTGATCATATTGCGATACAACGCGCCACCCAGCAGGCCTTTTTCAAGGCCGGTGATGCGGGCTATGAAACCGGTCAAACACCCTACCAGCCGCAAAAGCTGTATTATTCGGCGGTTGCCAAACGGCAAATTCAGATGGGTATTATGATGTTGAAAGTGCGCGGGCAAGACCCGCGCCATATGGGGCGCAATCGGGATATTGATGTGCAGGCGATAGTGGATAATGCCGAGCCGGTGCATACTATGGTCAATATTGCCGCATATTATCCACAGTGGGAAGCAGCCAGCGCCTGCCATGCCAGCCAACTGGGGGGACTTTCTACCCCGCGACTGCCTCGGTATATTCGCAAGCGCGTATTCTCCAAACAGGGATTCACCCGCGTTCACCCTGTACCGGTCAAAGACCGCGTTGATGAAAATGATCTTTTTACTGGCGTAAGGCTTGATGAGCGAAAGCCTACCCCAATACCCGCCGTGCAGCACCTAGAAACTGCATAGCAGGTTGATTGTGCGCACTTTTTGCCCTCACCCCTGCCCCAATGTGATGGACGGTGCGCGAACCGTGCCCACGATCTCAGGCAATGGGGTTAATCACATGCATACAGTCCACGTATGCTTCATAGTCTTGCCTCGGGGCGGCATATGAGTGCTGCATCATCGCGGGATAATACAACTGCATCGGATGCGCGGGAGGCGCGGGTTGATCGCTTGCTGGATGCAATTGATCTCGTCAAGGCGGATAAGCGCGAAGACGCGCGTTCGATTTTGCGCGAGTTGATCCGCGAGGATGCGAATTTTGAGGACGCGTGGTTATGGATGAGCGTGGCAGTAGATACGCTAGATCAAGCCTCTATCTGTCTGGATAACGTGCTGCGGATAAATCCGAAAAATTATGAAGCGGCTGGTGCGCTGTACCATTTACGCATTCCACAATTAGAGATGGAGCGGCGGCGATCACGACTGCGGATAATCCGGGATATTTCACTAACCCTGATGTGGGCGCTGGTGTTGCTTGTGCTTTTCGGAGGCCTATGTTCAATTGTGAATATAATGCTGGCGCTGCAAGCCACCTGAGCGAAGCTAGATACCTATTTTCAGGCGGCGGGCAGTAACGGCGCGGCAAAGCCAGATAACACTGCCTGACCTTCGGGGCTTTGTACCCAGCCAATGAAAGCGCGATAATCCATATCTAACGGCTGGCTGCCATCTGGCTCTCGCAGCCCCATGATATACAGGATACTACGTAAGGGATAAGTGCTGTTGGCGATAGTATTCACATCGGGCAGCATGGTATCTATTTGCAGCGGGTGTACGCTGTCATCCAGATAAGCACGCGAAACATACCCGATAGCTGAAGGATCACGCGCGACTGAACTGATAACCTCGCGGCTGCCGGGAGCAACCAGCGCGGAAGGGGTGATCGGGCGGCTGCCCATGACCAGACTTTCAAATTCTGCGCGCGTGCCGGAGCCAGATTCGCGTGAAATGACGGTGATCGGCATATCTTCCCCGCCAAGCTGCTGCCAGTTGGTCAAGCGCCCTTGAAACACATCCCGAAGCTGGCTACGGGTTAATCCCACCACCGGATTATCGGGGTGGGTAATCACGGCAATACCATCCTGCCCGATAGGGGCTGCCCAAAGAGGTAAATCCTGTTCGGATTCAGGCGGTAGGTGATTGGACAGGAAATATGGCATCTCGCCCACTTGAAGTCGCCGCAGCATACTCTCAAAATTGCCACTCTCAACTTCAAAAGCAATATCAGGATGTTCGCGAGTATAGGCGCGGGTTAATTCCTGAACCAGCGGCAGGGCAGAATTGGCGGCAAATATACGCAGCACTGCCCCTTCGCCGGTGGGTGTAGCGGCGGGCATTACGCGGCTGCTGCAACTCATCAGCGTAAGGGCAACAACGACAAGCGCGCGTCGTGCTTTGCGGGTCACAGGATCAGCCTGATGGTTTGAGCGAAGCCATCATACCGGCGAAAATTTTGAAGCGTGTTAGGAACAATCGAAGTTCGAGAGTCAAGGGAGTTCTAGGAATGACCCCACATACGCTTCCAGTGTATTCTCAAAAATGGCGCGGCGCATGGCTTCCATGTGGCGAATCAAGAAACGAATGTTATGCAGGCTCAACAACGTATGCGCCAGCAGTTCACGCGCCTTCACCAGATGGCGCAGGTACGCACGGCTGAAGGTGCGGCAGGTATAGCAATCACAATCTTCCTGAAGCGGGCGCTCATCGCGAATAAATGAAGCTCGTCCGATATTGACCTGACCATCCGGCATAAAAACCGCGCCATGCCGGGCAAGCCGTGTGGGCAGCACACAATCAAAAATATCTACGCCGCGCAGCACCGCCTGTGCCAGATCATCGGGAGCGCCAACACCCATCAAATAACGCGGCTTATCCTGCGGAAGCATGTCTACACAGCTATCCAAAATGTGATACATCTCAGATTTTGATTCGCCTACAGCCAGCCCGCCAATGGCGTAACCGGGAAAATCAAGCTGCTTCAACCCCGCGCTGCTAGCCGCGCGAAGGTCTTGATAAATTCCGCCCTGCTGGATGCCGAACAATGCCTGACGGTCATCATTGGCGTGGGCTTCACGACAGCGGGCAGCCCATGCCTGCGTACGGCGTACCGCCGCTTCGACCATGACCCGATCTTTCGGCTGCGGGCATTGATCAAAGCACATGATGATATCTGCGCCCAAATTTTCCTGCACCGCCATCGAAAGTTCAGGGGTGAAGCGATGGCGGCTGCCATCAATGTGGCTTTGAAAGGTCACGCCTTCATCATCTATGCGATTGATTTTGGCGAGGCTAAACACTTGAAAACCACCGGAGTCGGTTAAAATCGGGTTCGGCCAGCGCATAAATTCATGCAGCCCGCCCATTTCGCGCACTAGCTCGCTGCCGGGTCGCAAATGCAAATGATATGTATTGGACAGGACAAGGCTTGCGCCAAGCTCGACCAGATCGCGTGGGGGTACGGCTTTGACGGTGGCCTGCGTGCCCACAGGCGCGAACACGGGCGTGGAAATATCTCCGTGAGGCGTATGAAAAATCCCCGCGCGCGCATGATTATGCGATTTTACAAGCTCGAAAGAGAATGCCATAATCGTAATGATGTATTCCTAACCGAAAAGATTATAACAAACTTTCGCCTTCATGCCTTGAGCGCCTCGTCCCCATGATCAACCTCTACGATCTGCTTGAAGCTGCCAGTGGCCAACTTTTTGGCGAGCCAGCCGCGCACCTCTTCAACCAATTCTGCGTCGATTCCCGCAATGCGACTGAAGCATCCCTCTATGTTGCCATCAAAGGCGAGCGGGGCGATGGACACCAGTATATGCAGGAAGCGGTGGAACACGGCGCAGCCGGACTGTTGTGCAGCCGCCCGCCAGAGTTCGACACCACCGGTATCTCGGTCATTCTAGTGAAAAACCCGCTGCAAGCGTTGATGACCTGGTCGCATTTTGTGGTGGGCAAACTGGGTGTTCAGGTGATAGGCGTTGCTGGAACCTCTGGAAAATCGGTGACGCTGGCGGCGATTGAACAGGTGCTAAAAACCCGATACAGCGTGCTGGCGGCAAACAGCGAACAGGGCGGACGACTCGATGTTCCGCTCACACTCGCCCGACTGACCCCCGAACACCAGATCGTAGCCTTATCACTGGATGTGCTGTATCCCGGCGAAATGGGCGAGATGGTGGGGGCGATTCGCCCGCATGTGGGGGTAATTTCGCACGTCGGCTTCGGCTACCACGAGCGTTTCGAAACTGGCGACCAGCTTACCCGTGAAGTCGGGCAGCTTGTGGACTACATCTCGCCCTCTGGCCTGGTGGTGCTAAATTACGATGATGACTTTGCCCGTGGGCTGGTAACCCGCGCGCGCTCGAATGTGGTGACTGTTAGTACCGAGGTTGCCTTTGGTGCCGACATGATCGCCCAGAATATCATGCTGGATGCAGCCCGCACCGGCTTTGATCTACGCTTTAAGGATCAACGTATCGTAGGCCGCTGGACGCCCCTGCTGGGCAAACAGCAGCTCACCTGTGCGCTGGCGGCGGTGGCGGTGGGCATGTACTTTGATATTCCACTGCAAGATTCTTTGCACGCGCTCACTGAGCTTGAGCCACTTCCCGGACGGATGAAGCCGCTGGACGGGTTGAACGGCAGCATCATCATTGATGACTCTTACAAGGCCGATCCCTGGACGACGTTAGCGGCGCTGGACTGGCTGCAAGCGGTGACTCAAGATCAGGGCCGCGCAATCTTCGTGTTCGGGGATATGGATCCGCTGGGGACATCCGGGCAGCGCAGTCACCGGCGCGTGGGGCAGCGCGCATCTGAATTTGTTAGCCGTTTGGTGACGGAAGGATCAGAATCGGCACTGGCAGCGCGCGCGGCACTAGATCAGGGAATGTCACCGGAAGGGGTGCGCATCGCCTATAGCAATCATGACGCGGTTGCTGGCATTGTTGATGCGAACGTGACCGAGAGCGATATCGTATTAATCAAAGGCGGCGCGCATTCGCGCATGGATCTAGTGGCCAGGGCGCTGCTCAAAAATAACGACGATGCAGTGCTGCTGGCGCGTACCTATTCTTCGGACACTGGC
>CAZBPB010000023.1:0-17762 GCA_964493565.1 uncultured Pleurocapsa sp.
AATCGCAGCCTGTGATTTGCCAAGCAGCGGACGGAAAAAGACAGGGGTAATCACTAGCCCCGCGCCGAGTAGGGCTATAGCTAGCCGCGCCACAAATTCGCTGCCGCCCATGGTGGAAAAACTGAATGTCTGCAAGATGAACAGCAGCGGGCTGCCCGCAATCAACGGACTGCCGGGCGCATTGGGAACTGCGGCGCGCCATGCTGCCAATGCGTTACTGGTTTCGCTGCCGCCAATAGCCACGGCATTCAGATCTGCCAGTCGAAGTACAACTGCAAACCCGAATACAAATGCATATAGCAACCATTCGTAAGTGATTCCCCGAATTGTTACTGGCTGCGATGGTGATTGTGTTTCTATGGCATTCTGCATTATTTGTATGCCCTTTACAGCAGGCAAGTTTACGCTTTTAACCTACAATATCCTGAGATGGATCGGGTGCTAACACCTGATAAATCCGACTGCTGCCGGATTCGCAAACGACAGGCAGCCGGTCGCGAAACTTATTTTCTGCTTCTGAACCGTAAGCTGCGCGTTCTGCTTCACCAAACATGATGTAGTCAATCCCGTAGCGGTCAATAACTTCCTGTGCTGGTCGCCACGTTACTTCGCTGTACAGCCTGTCCAGATCAGGCTCGCGCGAACCTGCGATCTCAAAGTAAGTGGTGCCGCGCCATTGACTTTCGTGTCCGGGCCAGTTTAGCAGGTTAGGTAAGCCTACTAATCGCCCTGTCAAACCAGAAGGTGGGTTGCGAACATCGTAAGAGCCGCCGACGCTGGAAGCAACAGTCACATCATCGCCAACAACCAGATTGCCAAGACACATCACCACCGCGTAATCATCGGGATGGACGGAACTAGGCCCACCGTCGAGGGTGAGCGCCGTATTGTTTCCATCAATGCGTCCGGTTTCATCCATTGTACGGTAGGCAATGCCCAGGATAGGGTAGAGCATTCCCAACGACACAGCCACCATCGCAAATGCGCCATAGACCGCTTTAACCGCCGCGGAAATTTTCCGTTCCTGAACGATGCCGAAAACCGCATACACCCCGAAGGCAGCGGCAAGCGCCCATATCAACCACGCCTGATAGTAGAACTTGAAAACCGTATTCATGCGCGTGCCGAAGTTGTCGCGCAGATATAGAAATTCCGGCGCAAGGGTCAGGAATATGCCTGCACCGATCAGCAGCAAAGCGAAGCCTGTAGCAATAGGATATGCGTGTGCAGGATGATTCCGCGATTCGCCGTCGCTGTGGATTGCAGCTTTTAACTTCAGCCGAGGGAACAACCGCCCGATGGTCAACGCAAGCAGGACTGTCAGGAACAACGCGGTAAAAATACCGAACCCCATCCGTCATTCTGCTCCACAAAGGCAAGCACGCTGCCGCGAATATCAGGGATCAACCAGCCGATCACGGCAAGCGCAATCATCACCATGATAAATATCCATAGGATAATAAATGCGCTTTCAAATCCGAAACGCCAGTTCATGTATTTACCCGCCCGCCATGCTTCAACGAGCAGATAGCCAGTAATTAACAGAAGCAGCGGGCCAAAGTTGATAAAGAACTGCACCAGCGAAGTTGGATGCACGAGATTAGGCAGTACGCCGCCTAACTGTGATCGGAATGATGCCAGGAACGGAAAGTAGAACAGAATCGAGAGTCCGGCGATGATGATTCCAAGAAACGCCATACCGCGTAAATCTTTAAGTGTTAGCCGCCACTTCGGGTTATTCATCAACCGCCGCAGCCCATCTGCGCCAACAACGACCGCCATATAAATTGGGCCATCCCACGTGTTCAGGAATATAAGTCCACCCAGACTGACGGAATAAAACACAAGCTGACCGGTATCGAGACGTTTCTTCGTCAGCGCAACATTCAGCGCAAGTCCCAACGCGAGCGTTGCAAAGGGTAATGCCAGCACATGAGGATGCACGTCTGCTAACAGGAAGCTGAATTGTGGAAACTCGTCAATAACTTCGCTGCGAGAGCCATCAAGATTACGGTCATTTAGAACCCGTGCGCCGCGAAAGAACCACCAGTAATCCCAATCAGAAATATCTGCTGCCGGAATAACGCGTGGTTGCTGGCGTTCTTCAGCGTCAATTGAGGTCAGATATTCCGCTGAATTTGGATCTGTTTCATAGGGAATCTCGATGAACGGCACTTGATAATTGCCAAGCAAGATCACAAAGATAGCAGCGAGCAGCCCGGTGCCTATTGCCGGAACTGCCGAACTGCCGTGACGTACCGAGCGCACCATATTACTGACCACGCCAAAGGCGGTCAGGCCAGTGAGGGCAAATAAGAGGGCGATGGTCAGGTTAAATGCAACTGTGCTTGCCACGCCGCTAAGCAACGCAAGCATCGCAGACATGATATAGCCGAAGTAATAGTAGCTAATGGAGTAACCAGCCATCCAGGGATCATTTGGCGGGAAGGCTTCGCTGCGCATAACGGCACTGATGAAGGCCAATTCCATTGGCTTTTCGGTAGCGACCAGCCCGTTTTGATGGGCGCGAACCAGCGCCCAGGCAAATAACAGCCCGATGAACAGGACTTCGGCCACGATAATGATGGCCCGATTCTCTCGCCACCATGCGCGCAGGTCAATGTAGGGGCCTCTAAAATAGGCGATTAACCCGATTGCCAGCACAATCACCCATGCCAGCAGCATGCCGCCGGTGCTGTTTTGCAGAAAACCGAGAATGCCCAGCAGCCAATAGACGAAGGCGACTAGCAGCACACCGGCGGCTTTTGAGAGCGTATAGCCTTTATCGGGCAGCCCGCCGAGCAAGCGCATCACCATGGGAAGCGCCGCTAATCCCGCTACCGTTACCAGCAGCCACCAGCTTACAAGTATTCCGCCTTCGCGGGCGAGCCAATCACCAATCATTAGCCGACATCCAATTGTTGCGCGTCGAAGTCTGCGTCATGGTTGACGCGGTAAATGGTTGAATTGCCGCTTTCAAACACCGGTTCTAACAGCCCCAGTTCGACCATCTCCGGGAATTTAGCCAGCCCCGCATCGCCTGTATAGGCGCGCTCAAGGTTGCCAACAATCACATACTCAACGTCGTAATGCTGTAAAAGTTCCCACGCGGCGGCGATATTTCCGGTTTCGTAGAATGCGTTCACGTTGGCGTTGCGGAACTCGACCATACGACCGAATGGATCAAGCGTACGCTGCTGGCGCTGGTGGAAATTCCAGCCCTGTACGGCGGGAAGCCCGGTATAAATCGAGATGCGGCTGTTCCAACGATATTGTGTATCGTCGCCAAGACCCTCGATGATCGTGGGCGAACCCTGTACGTTTTCCTGCAACCAGCGGATCATCGCGTAATCATCGGCAAGCTCAAATGGCATCCGGTCTGGGTGTGCCGCGCTGACATCTGAGTCGCCTTCATAGCGCCGCGCCAGCGTCATAAATTCAATTCCGTCCAGCGTTAGCGGGTAATCAGGTTTGGTGCCGTCGCTGTTAGCGACAGTATCCATACGGAAGCTGGCTTTACCCCGTCCCGCCATCACCGGGAACAACGAGGCGACGGCAATCAGGCCAACGAGGATCACTGTCCAGGGTACGCGAATGTACCAGCGCCAGCGTTCGGATGCTGTCCACAGAATGGACAGCGCCACGCCGCCAACGATGCTGAACATCAGCCAAACCTGAATGTAGAATTTGAATACGGTGTTCTGACGGCCAATGTCGCCATCCAACACGATATATTCCACACCCAGTGTAAGCGCCAGCGCCAACCCGACCAGCGCCAGCAGGAACTGCATCACCCGCGCCTGACCCTGCCGGAAAAAGAGAATGCCAACCCACAGGATCATGGGCAGGGCAACCAGCGTGACTTGATAACTGGCTGAAGCCAGCACCAGAGCGCCGACAATGACGGCGACGATAATAAACAATGACGCAATCAACAATGCCCATGTGCCGCGCAGCGTTTTGACGGTGACACTGTGCAGCCATCGCCCTGTATCCCACGCTAAAAATGACAAAATCAGGAACAGGAACAATCCGTGTACATCGAAGTATGCCCACAGCGGTGTTTTACCGTCTGTCCATAGGCGGATGCTGTTATAGGTTGAAGAATACCATGTGGTATAGGGTAGGGCGGCGATGAAGGTGATGGCTATAAAGCCGCCAACGCGCACGATGTAATCGTTAATCGAGGTGCGACGAATGGTTTTCCACTTCAGCCACCACGCAAAACTTAACCCCGCCAAGCACAGCACCATATAGGTGATCCAGTCCCATGTATTGGTGGCGCGCAGCATACCAACGACGATTGCGCCCAACACTAAGGCTGCAAACTGCACCCTGCGGCGGCGCGTATCGCGGCCTGCTATGAGCACTTCATTTAACAGGAACGCAAATATCAGCATTTGCATTGGCAGGGAGATCATATGCGCGTGCATATCGGCATAAATGAAGGTGAAGGCGGGCATTTCGGTGATTGCCTGTCCTTCAACGCCGGGAGTTTCTGCCAGTACCCGGCTTGGCCCCCAGAACCAGCGGTCAGGGCTAACATAAAGTTCTTGTCCGCCAGCCACCCGGCCTATCCCGTTCATCACACTGGAAACCTGTTCGCCGAATACCGACAGCTCGTAGCGAATACGATCAAGCGGACTATCAGCATCAGCCTGTTCAAATAGTGCCAGCATTGCGGCATCATCCGGCGGGTTGCCATCATGCTGTTGTGTATATTCTTCAATCAAAAACTGCTGTAATCCACGTGGTTGCGAGTAGCCACCGGCGTTTGCAAGTGCCGTCAAAGCCACCCGCGGAGTATCCAGATTGCCGAGGAAAATGCACATCACCATCGCGGCAAAACCGGCTAACCATGGACTGCCCAATTTACGAACTTTGCCGTCGGGCAGCTTGTGCGCGAAGGCTTTAGTTGCAGTAAAGGCCACGGAAAACGCGCCAATGCCGGTCAGCGCGAACAGCGTCGGCAAAATCAAGTTGAAGGCAATCGAGGGCAGCATTTTGAGCAGTAGAACCGGCGTGCCAACGATCACAAAGCCATAGTAGTAATAGTTAATGAATCCGCCAGCATACCAGGGATCGTATGCTGGGAATACGGTACTGCGCAGAATGGCGTTGAAATAAGCGAAGTCCATCGGCTTTTCGCCGCCAAAGCTGTCATGCCACAGATCGGGGTTGATTAAGCGATAGCCAACCATGATCAGGTATAGGATGATAGTAATCAGCTCTATCAGCGCGAGGCGTTTCCAGTGGGACTTCAGCCATGTGCCAAATTCGGCGCGCTTACGCCACCATACCCATAGGCTGAACAGCGCCAGCGCGAACATCGCGCCGATAATGCCCGTCTGTGACCATGCCGGGATTTTCAGGCTTGCCAGTACCCAGACCACAAAGCTGACCATGAAAATGCCTGCAAATTTAGCAAAGGCATAGCCACGATCTGAAAGGCGCGGAAACAGCGCAAACAACAGAGGGAAAGCGATCAGTCCAAAGAGGAAGATCGCGCCATACCATGCCGTGATCGAGACCGCCATATTGGTATTGATGATGCTGGAGCTATCAAACCGTTCTGACCACGTACCACCCTGCTGCTGGGTTTCCAGGTCTTCGGGGGTGAGCATCAGAGCGGTGGGCGCTTCGGCTGCTTCTTCTGTGCTCCATGTTTGAATACCCACAAGCTGCAAATTGCAGAAGTACAAATCCATATCTTCGGGGCAGCTGTTGTAAGGGTTAGGCTCGTACACCCGCATCAGCGGCACTGCGCCCAGGATTTCACGTACCTGCGCCGGATCATAGTCTTCGCTGCGCTGGAAGATGAACACCACCGGATGATCGTAAACGCTGAAAGCTTCTTCAGCCTCAAATTCATTGAGTAGATCGCCGCCGCGATAGCCGTTGAATGTAGGCAAATACTGGTCGCTGACGCGTAACGGCCCAAGTTCGTAGGTTTCCTGGAAGGTGGCGACCAGATCGTAACCAAGTTCACCCGCGAACAGAGCGCGATAATACTCGTTGGTCAGAGGCCAGCGTAGGGTATTGCGATTCAGCGTGTCATAGAAACGGTTGCTGCTGATGGCAATATAGTCGCTGTCATCCAGCGAGCGCACCAGCGCCTCTAGTTTCTCTGGCCCATCTTCATAAACAACATCTTGCTCGTAGCCATTGACGAATCCCCACCAGGGATCGCGCCCATCACAGGAGCGCCCATCGTTGATCAGGCCGGGAGGCGGGTTATCTGCAAGTGTGATGCCATCAGGTGGGGTACACACTTTGGCTGGAACCGGGTCATCCCACGCGCCTTCCCAGGTGAAGATTGTGCCACCACTAATGACTGGGCCACCGCTGATTAACTCGACATTGAAATTGAACTCGTCGCCTTCCTGTACTTCTAAAGGCTCGTCAAGCAGGATTTCAAGCGGATCGCCTGTGATGTGGGTTTCACGCGTCAGATTTTGATCGATGGTCGCAGTTGCGACGACTTCGCCATCAACATTGGTGATCTGAATTTGCAGCACTTCGCTTTCAGGGTCATCCAATGGATCGCCCAGATGAGGCGCGTAAATACTGCGGATGATGCCTGCTGCCGGTACAGTGAAGCGCACACTAGAGGTCGGTGAGCTTTCATCGTAGCGTGTAACTTTGGTGACCAGATCATCGGGGTCTGCGCCATAACGGTTCGGGACATCAATGTTGATCAGCGGTATCGCGCGGGTTTCAAATTGACCGTGATTCATGCTGACCAGCGCATCGCCATTGCCATCCGGTGTTTCGACGCGCATCGAAAAGTCACCCGGAACATTGTCCCACACCCACCACCCGGCCTGCACACGGGTGAGCAAGTTACGGTACACATTGGTGTACATGGTTGCCCACAGAAGGGTGAAGCCGAGAACTACGGCTAACAACCCCCATGCTGCGCCTTTTCGCAGGGTGAAACCGGTGATGCCCTTCGCCAGCGCGCGTACCCGCGCGTTCTGAATGAGGGTGTACAAAGCCCATGCTGCCAGTACGACCAGAGACGAATACAGCGGGATGAAGTAGCGCATGGTCATTACCCAGTTGCGCCCCATGTACCCGAAGTAAACCGCTATCCACGCGACTAGTAAAATATTGAGGGTCGCGCCTTTCTTCCCCTGGAATATGCGCACGATTGCCCAAACAAATGCCGCCCACGCAGTTAAGCCGAGGGGCAGACCCATCCCCCACATCACCATATTCCACCACGGGAACAGGTAAGAAGTGCGCGATGCCCATTGGAAGTTTGGTGGGCTATCTGCCTGACCACTAACTAGGCTTTGCGCGGTAGCAAGGTCTTGTAGGAAACGTGGATTCGGCGTGAGGCCAAAAATGCCCGGCCCCGTAAACGCATACGGGTTCGTAAGCCGGAAGACGATTAGGGTAGCGATGCCTGCCAGTACCAGCCCGAATAGATGCTTTCCGAGCATTTTCTCACGAATGCCGGGCAGGGTATGACGGTCAAACGATGGAAAAACTTGCAGGATTGCAGCCAGGATGATCAGCCCGACCAGCGGAAGTAGGTTGATACGACTTGCCAGCGCAAAACCAAAGAACACGCCAAACAGCGTATAATCTCGCAGCTTTCCCTGTCGTTGCACGCAAACAGCGAACAATATCGCGACAGCAGTAAACATGTTACTGATGGCATCGGTTGTCGCAAAATGCCCAAGTTGAATTGAAAACGTGGTACCTGCATATAGCCACGCGGCAATCAGCCCAACCCATTTATTGTGCAGGCGCATACCGATGCAGAACGCCACCAGAACTATTGCAGTTTCAGCCAGCGCAGAGAGATAACGCCAGATCAGGTGAATGCCGTCGTAGGTGCGCCATTGACCCCCTGAATAGTCAATCATAGTCGGGTCTGAGTGAACGCTGATGTTATGCGCCCACCACTCGGAAATAGGTACAACCACCTCGGCAGTGCCCAATGCCATGAACAGCGGCAGCGTACCATAGACATACATCCCGTGACCGGGGTTAGCATTATGCGGGTTATACGGGGAACATAAGGCGTCAAAATACTCGCCCATCCCGCCGGTGGCAGGGTAACGTTCCACGCAGATTGCTACCTGTTCTTGAGGACTGATCGTATCTATACTGCTGTCGCTAGGGGTTAACCGATGTCCCAATCCTTGTGCCACATCGGTTAAGAAGCGTTCGTCCGGGTGTAAATGGGTAAAGTCATCCCAATTTAGCCCGACGAAACGGAAATATCCGCCAACGATCAGTGCGAGAAATAAAAGGACAGCGACCAGCACATTCGAGCGCGAGTTGGCGCGGATGCGTGGTTGAACTGCTGCCCCGACAGTTTCCGAGTTGGTGCTAATAGTTCCGGCTGTTTGCATGTTTTACCTGAGCGCGATGAAGAATGCGCGTTTTAACCCAATCTTGTACACACTGAGATGAAAATATCCTCAAGGCAAATTGAGGTTGTCTAGAAATGTGAACAGTACCATGCTGATTTATCCCGGTATCGCTCACATTCTCATCCTGAAGGCTGCTCCAGAGTCATGTTTACAAAGTCCTGAAAGCCTTCTTCTCCGAGCGCTGGAACTCTGAAAATACGGTATACATCTTCAGGATGCGAAGTGGTCATTTCTACCCATGTGCCCGCCGGGAACACCATTTGCAGCCATTCCTGGGTCACGCTATCCTGCGCCGAATAGAAAAATAGCAAATCCCGATTTACGTCCAACGTGAAAGGCGCCAGTTGGCTGGGCGCGTTTTCAAGCCATGATGGGACTTCGCTTAGCGAAGGGATGCCATTTGGGAAGGCAGGCATACCAGCCGCGTAAGCTAATGCCCGATGATCCCACCAGTACGGATAATTGATGACAAATGCGTTGCCCCAGCCGCCCACGTTTTCGGCAAAGCCGCGCAGTACTTCACCAGCGTCGTTGTAGGGCAAGGAACTATTACGATAGCTGGTGGCATATTCATCAAAATAGCGCACATTGTTGACAGCGTAGCTCCCTGCAACCAGCGCTATCGCCGCAATCAAGGCCACAATCCAGCCAATGGATCCGCCGATTACCCGCGCAATGCCGCGCAGCAGTAGGGCAAAGGATAGCCCTGCCAGTAGATAGACGAGCGGCAAGGTACCACTCATACGCGTGGCGCTTGGGTTTTCAATTGGATACGCGATAGAAAAAGCTGAGGGTAAAATCATGATGACGATGAAAAGCGGTATCAACCATGTCATTGCATCTCGACGCCGTATCATTCGTCCGAGCCACGCTGCCGCGCCGACAACTAACAGACCTCCGCTGATCGGATCAAAGGACGGTTCGTTTGGAGCATTGTTAAACCACGCGACATCGCCTTTCCAGTTGTACATCAGCAGCGCGTTGCGAATATTATTCAAGAGTACCGGAATATTCTCGTTGAATGCCGTCAATCGTTCTTCTATAGTGGCGGCGCGGTAGACCAACGCACCGTTGTCATCGGTAGTCTGGGTAATTTCGTCGCCAAACAATCGCCCCGAGGTGCGCCGCCAGTAATCCTCAGGATATTGCAGTGAATAATTGAATAACGGCAGGTAAACAATGAATGCTATGATGCCTAATGCAATCAGATTCAATGCCAGTCGCCGGATTTTTCCTGTTCCAATAGAAAATAGGATAGCGATGATGCCGCCAGTAGCAACCACAAGCGGAATCATACGGAACGCTTGATAAGTGTATAACCCGAAACCAAGCGCCAACCCCGCATAGAGAAAGTCTGTGCGCCGGTTGTAACGCAGCGCTCGCGCAAAATACAGCGCAAACAGCGCGGTAAACAGAGGCATCAGCGCAATTCGCTCGCCCAGACGGCTGATCACCACATGCCAGAAGCTCACCGTCACCAGTGCCGCCGCTGCCAGCCCGACCAGCGTGGCAAGCTGTTTTTGCTCGCGCCCAATAATTTCCCTCGACATGAAGAAAATCAGCGGGATAGTTAGCACACCTTCGATGACCGTCAGCAGTTTGAGAGTTTCAAAGTTGATGCCTGCGCCCGGCGCGTTTGCTATCAGCGAGAAAAGGTAGAACTGGGCTGCCTCACGCCCGCCATTCGCCGAGAAAAAAACATTGGTGTTACCATCTGAAATGCTGAAAACATCACGCAGCATCTCAACATGATCGCTGGTCATTTCGGGGGGCGCGTCGGCAATGCTGTTCAAACGTAGATACGCGCCTACCACCATCAATACAATCACGATCAGGACTACCCAGCTTTTACGTGGACGCAGCGCAGTGCCGACATCTGCCATCCACCGCTGAATTGACCAGTTGGCCGGCGCTAGTGCGAAGAACGCAAGCCCAATGCTAAATACCCACGCAATCACGCCGCCCGGAGTGAAGATATTGTTCGAGTTGGCAATCACGCTGACCACGGCTAAGGCAGCAGCGGCAGCCAGCAGCAGCCCGCGCCCTACGAGCGCCAACCGGTCAAATTTTCGCGCCCCTGTCGTAGGTATAGTGATGCGCTGAAACAGCCTGATCTTGCCATCCTCTTTTGCCAGCATGATGAAGGCAATTTCTGAAATCAGCCACAACACTATGCCCAGCAGCAGCGGTATAAGCCCGGCATTTAAGCCGTCAACCTCTGAACGGGTTGGCCCCGTTACCATGAGATAGCAGCCGATCCACGCTATCACGAACGCGCCTGCGCGCATGGCAAGCAGCGTAAGTTCTAGCGGGCGGCTGAGTTGATCTTCCTGCTCAAGGACAATCGCAGTCGTTGCCTGCGCCTTGACCGGGGCGGTGTAGCTGGAACGACGTACTGACGTTGGGGTTGTGCTCCGCGCGCTAATGTAATCGCGATCACGCCGTGTTTTGGGCTTTGGTTCGCGGGCGACTGCCCATAATGCGCCAAGCGTGCTAAAAGGGGCATGCCAGAATCCGGAAAGCGCCTCTGCGATAGACAAATCCTCAAACGGTTTATCTTCGCTTTCAACCGGAATATTCTCCGATCTCACCTCATTAGCTGGTTCAACCACCGTAACAGGTATCTCAGTGTTTTCTTCAACCGGTGTATGCTCAGCTGGCGGTTCAGTGTCACCGGTCAAAGCAGCCTCAGAAACCTCGATCTCAGGCTCAGGCACATACTCAGACGCGCCTTCCATATCTACAGGCTGTTCAAAATCATCTTGCGGCGATTCGAACGTTGGGTTGGCGTGAGTATCGTCGCTCATACTTTGGCTTTCGGCTTTCGGCCTTTAATCGCGAGGTTTACCGTAGATTTATCCGGTGTTTCGTTGATTTTATTCGGGCGATCAAAGTAGTTAAAGACTTTCAATCCCAGATTGATCGGGTTAAGCATACTGCCATCGTTTTTATCGAATGTGGTACGGTCAGCAGCCGTCGCCATGTCTTCAGGCAGTAACCCGCTTTCCAGCAAAGGTTTGCCTACGCCGTACACAATATTGTGGATGAACGGGAAACAGGCATGGGTGAAAGATCGTTCTTCTTCAACCTCGAAACCGGCATTGAGCACCGCCGCCCGTAAATCGTCTCGCCAGTACAGCCGAACATGGTTGGCCCAGATTCCTGCAAACATGCCGTGCTGAATGTGTGTGCGAAACAACATTTCCAGAGTTTTGTTGATAGGATCCCATAGGAACGGGTAATCAGCGTTAGGTACGGTCACCGCGACTACGCCCCCCGGCTTGAGTACGCGATAGGCTTCCTTCAACGCAGCGACATCGTTATCAACGTGCTCCAGAATTTCTGACATGATCACAGCATCAAACGTATTGTCAGGGTATGGCAGCGCATAAACATTGGCGTTGTGCAGCGAAACATCAGGCAGGTCGCCAACTTTGCGCTGCGCCTTTAGCAGCACGTCCCAATCCAACTCCGCGCCAACAATTTGGCAGTTGCTGGCATAGCGCAGCATATTCACATAAAAGCCGCGCCCACAGGGAATATCCAGTATCACCTTGTTATCGTCCGGTTGTACCCAGTCGAAAATAGTTTCAACGCGCTTTTTGAATGCCATATCGGCTTCATTGCGCGTCATATAGGCGATAGTCTCTTTGGAAATATTGCTGTTGGACTGCTCAGTTTCCGCGCGCGTATGCGTAGAAGAACTGCTCATATTTATCAACCGTCTCCTTAAACGAGAAGATTTGCTCTATGACCTCGCGCGGCTTGCGAAACGCGTCGGGGTTATCCAGCACATCTACCAATGCCTCGCCAATCGAGCGCCAATCCCCCTTTTTAGCAATTTTTCCCATGTCTGTCACCTGCACAGGTACGCGCCCACCGGGGGTATCGGTCATGACGACTGGCGTGCCACAAAGCATGGCTTCTACCTGTACCAGCGCAAAGCATTCCGTATCGCTGGTTAGTGCTAGCACGTCACAGGCAGCATAAAAATCTGCCATGTCTTGTGGATCTTGCATGAGTCCGAGAAAGACAAGCTGGTCTCGATACTTATTTACCAGCTCCTGATGTCTTTCCCAGGTGTCTTCATATTTGATGTCGTATTCACCCGCAAAGATAACCCGCGCATTCGGGTAGCGCTGATTGATCACTTCAAGCGCCTGAATGAGCAAGTCCGGACGCTTTTCTTCAACGAATCGCCCTGCAAAACCGATGACCGGCCCGCCATCTTTTGACCATTCGGCGCGAAGTTCTTCAACCCGATGTGGATTTGGCAGTGGCACAAGTATGGGGGGGTAGCTGACGGTTACTTTATCCAGAAATGGTTGTAAATAGTAGGAATGCTTCGCGTAGTCATCGCTGTAAGCAATAATGCCTGAAGCTCGTTTCGCAGCAGCCTTGTAGTTGAGGAAAACAGTGCTGCGGATGAGGGAATTTATCGCACTATCTGGCAGCACTAGATCGCCGTGATGAGTGATTACAAGTTTGCAGTTTGTCAATTTGGAGAGCATCGCAATCAGCGACGTTTCCAGCATCGGCGTGTGAATGCTGACTACATCGTGCTCTTTCATCAGCTTGTAGGCCGCCCAGGGATAGGCAGGCATGATCATGCCCCTGCTCAAACGAAGCGGCGCCCATAAACGGACGATACGGACGCCTTCGTGCATCGAAATATCGTCGCGCGGTAAATCGTTGCGGTAGCGTGCCGTCAAAACAGTGACTTCATGACCACGCTTGACCAATTCCTCAGCTACCCGCTGTACGTGGATGGTTAGCCCGGTTCTATGTGGGAAATAGTACAGCAGGCAGATCAGTATCTTGAGCTTGCGCCCGTTGTCCGGGACTGAGTTGAGCAAATCCATCAAAACTATCCTGCGGCGCTTTCTTGCTGGCGCATGCCGCGCATACCTTCTGAGAGTTGTTCGAGGCTGATGCCTTCTTGTATGAACCCGAATACACCCAGAATTGCTGACATGCCCAGATTGAGCGCGTGAACCACGATGGCAAAGGCCACCATTGTCTCATAGGTGCCGTTCAGATTCATCGCCTGTAACGCCAGTACAATCGAGGCTTCATAAGGGCCAACATTTCCGGGAACAGCAGGGACAGCTACAGCGAATGAAGCTGCTGCTGTGAATAAACAGGTTGCTGCCCAACTGCCTTCACCAAAGAAAGCAATCATCAGTACATAGCCAGAGGCGATTGACAGCCCCCATGCGATAACTGTCCATAAAATAATAGGAATCAGCGTGCGTAGATGGGTGAGTGGTTTTAATCCATCGAGAAATTGTTTGAACCATTCAATTATATGCCAGCGTTCAGCAATAGAATCCGGCACAACGCGTGCCACTATCGCAGCCGAGCGTTCAGGGCTGATTGCCATGATGATTAAAACGGCAAATCCGATGAGTACCAGCGGCGCGAAAACGGCAGAAACAGCCTGTAATTCCGGTGGTATCGGGGCAGTCGTCAGCGCAAGGCCTAAAATAACCAGAACCGCGAGCGTATCTAATAGTCGTTCAACAATAATCGTGCTGAACGATGTGAACATCGGCACCGGCGGATCTGCGCGGCTAGCCAGAAATGCGCGTGCCAGTTCGCCTAGTCTGAACGGTACCAGTCCATTTATCAGATAAGTGACGTTGATAATGTTGAATGACCGCCACAGCGGGAGTACGTAGTTAAGCAAGACCCGCCATCGCACTGCGCGGGCAGCAAGGCCAAGCACAATGAGCACCGCCGCCGGCAGTACGTAGCCATATTGTGCCTGACTAAGCGCGCGCCCCAATTCCTGAAGGTTGATCTGCTTGACGACCAGATAAATTGCCGCCAAACTGACAAGACTTCCCAGCAGGAGCACCCGCCAGTGTTTTCGGATCGATTTCAAAACTGATTGCTCCCTTGCTCGCTGTCGGATTATATCATGGAACAAAATTGCGGTTGGTATGCGTCTGCCGAAGCGCGTTTGCCTTGACAGATATCGCTGGCGCTTCGTATAATTTCAATACTTATGCGGGTGTAACTCAGCTGGCAGAGTGTTTGCTTCCCAAGCAAAATGTCGTGGGTTCGAATCCCATCACCCGCTCATTCAAAACGACCTACATGGTCGTTTTTGATTTGTGTGACATGCCCGACTTGATAATTTATCTTCGCCACTTACAGATATGTCGTGAATTTTAGAAAAAGAGGTCTGCATTTTAGGCGCACGCCTTCTTCTTCGCTTTGATTTCTTCTTTGTTGTAAGTTTTCCATTGACCGGGTCGCGTGCCTGTCTTAAAATGGCCTACCTTACGAAGTCATGTAAACGCTGCGCGGCACACCTGCCGCTCGTTTTTTGTTGTGGAGATAGAACTGTGGCAGAACAATTTACGCTGGATGCCCAGCCGCGCACCCTAACCGGTAAGAAAGTCGGTCAACTGCGCCGCGACGGCTTAGTGCCTGTTGTGGTGTATGGCGCCAAGGTTGATCCGGTCAACCTGCAAATCCCTTATCGTGCTCTGCAAATTGCGTTGGCAAATGCTGGTGGTACCAGTTTGATCAACCTGAACGTTGATGGCGGCAGTAACCAGCAGGTGCTGGCACGTGCCGTACAGCGCGATGTGCTCAAGGGCGATATTTTGCACGTTGATTTTCTGGCGGTGGATGCTTCAACCAAGATTTCAACCGTTGTCCAGATCCATTTGAGTGGTGAGTCGCCCGCAGTGAAAGCTGGCATCGGCGTGCTGCTCAATGGTATTCAGTCGCTTGAAATCGAGGCGCTCCCTGCTGACCTGATCAGCCGTGTTGATGTTGACCTTTCCACCCTGAAAGATGTGAATGATTCCATCCACGTTCGCGATTTGAATGTTGGCGACAAGGTCACCATTCTAACCGATGAGGATGACATGATTGTTCGCGTGGCTGTGGTTCAGGAAGTTGTGGAAGAAGCCACCGACGAAGTGACCTCTGCCGAGCCTGAAGTGGTTAAGAAGGGCAAGGCTGACGAAGATGAGGACGACGAGTAATCTCGTCAATCCCTGCGAATATGAAAGCGGGTCTCGTGTAGAGACCCGCTTTTTATTTCTGGCTTTGGATAGGGGAGAGCGATAGAGGGTGCAGCGCGCTGCACCCTCGCTAAAATTACCCGGCAGGTTGTAATACCAACCGTGAACCCGGCGAAGCTTCAACTGCTTCGCGGCTGAAAAGCATCGGGTGATACTCAATATTGGCCCATTGTGCGATCTGATCGGCGTAATGCGGGCTGAATGGGTGTCCGCTTTGCCCGGTGGTGATTATTGATTGGCTGGCATCGAAATCAGAGAAGTCAACGATCATACGCATAGATGGCAGGGAGCCTAAATTGAAGTTTCCTTCCAGTCCGGCTTCAGTGCTCCAGCCGGTTGCGTTGACGATCTCAAATCCTCCGCTTGCAGGTTGCGGCCCACGGTTCACAATGTTTTCGATCAGGTCAATGCCACTAAGTCCAAGCGGATTGCTCACAAATACCGCCCCGTGAATATTCCCCCACTGCCAGGTATCGCGATTTTCGCCAAGCAGACTTTGGGCATGAGTCACCGCTTCGCTTAGTGCCATTTTTAGAATGTCGTCACGCGTTTCAGTGACGTTAGCAGTATCCGCATGATCCCACCATTCGTTTTCAGGCTCATTCATCAGCACGCCCGCTGAATAAAGATTGTGACCGCTAGGGCGTACATCGTCCGGTAGTTGGTCGGTGAATAGATCATTCAAGAGATGTACGCTGAAGACATTAAAGAAGGCTGCCTGCGGGCTGTCAGTGTCGTTACTGAAATCCCAACCCCCAAGCCAATCACGATATGAATTAAGCGTCTCATCTTCGTAATTAACTGCGCTCAAAAAGGGCATGATGTCTTGAGCATCTATAGAGATATTATCACCGTGAATAGTCTCATAGTCTGCGATACTCAACGGCGCCAGCGCGTTCATTAGATCGTTAATGCGCTGTCCACGTTGGCCATATGACCAGTCGTAGCTGAGCAGGTAGTTCGCATCCTCTCCCAATTCATCTGCAAGCTGATCGTAATACGCCATAGGCACAACCGCTTGATTGGCGGTGGCGATGTATTCCCGTTCAGGATTGTATATGCGGGGAAGGTTGTCAAACGGAATGTAGCCCTGCCATTCGTACGCGTCGGTAGAGCCATCCACTGGAAGTAGGCCAGAGTGATCGGCAGCGCGAATCGGGATACTGCCCGGCGTTTGATAACCAATATTGCCTTCAATATCAGCATAAACAAAGTTCTGTGAAGGCAGGTCCCAGTATGACAGCGCCTCGCGGAATTGTTCCCAGTTTGTCGCCTTGTTCAGCTTCAAAACCGAAGTGAACAGGGTGCCGGTATCCAGTCCCGTCCAGCGTAATGCCAGCGGATCTTCATTGTTGAAGCCCATTAGCTTACCGTCATCACCAATCTGATTGTCGTTGATAATTGGGCCGAGATGCGTTTCGCGAACCTGGAACGACACCGGGGGTTCGCCATCGCCAAAAATGACGGTTTCTTCGCGTACCGTCATATCTCGCCACTCGCCATTCCATTGATATTGCAGGGGATTTTCAGGATTCACGGTGATCTTATACAGGTCTTGCACGTCCGCGCCGACGTTAGTCACTCCCCATGCAATCTGATCATTGTGCCCGATGATCACGCCGGGCGCGGCTGGCAGAGAAAATCCGCGAAGGTTATAAGGGCAATCATCGGTTACTGGTTGGCAGTGTAGGCCTATTTCATACCAGATAGCGGGCATTTGAATACCGAGATGCGGGTCGTTTGCCAGTAAGGGCATACCGCTCTCAGTCATGCTGCCTGTGCTGACCCAATTGTTGCTTCCCAAACTCGGCTCGGAGCTAACGCTGGTCAGGAAGGCTAGTTCGCCAGTGATATTCCCCGCCAACTGTACTGTGTTTCCTGAAGCCATGTTGGTCAGGTTTGCCCGCTCTCCAAGGCTGGCCTCAGTTATCGGTAAATCGTCTTCACTGACAATAGTCGGACGTTCGCCATACGGCCAGGGCGGGGTGAAATCTTCAGTCATCTCGGCGCCGACAGCTTCGGTCAGGCTTTGACGTGTGAGTTCACTGCCATAGGTGTCGGTCAGATTCCAGGCCATCACCTTTCCCCATACAACCGTATCCGCTGGAGTCCAGGGCGCAACCGTAATATTCACGCCCGTCACCCCCAATAAGCGATACTCAAATGCCAGTTGCGCGGGAGAGCGGCTGGAAATGTATGCATTGACGCCATCTGAAAATGCCTGAATCGCAGCAAGGCTTTCAGCATCAGCAGCTCCAAGATCGCGTTCGGCGGCTTCGCGCCAGCCTGCTGTGCGAATGAATACGTCGGTGCCGAAAACGCTGTCATT
>CAZBPB010000024.1:0-672 GCA_964493565.1 uncultured Pleurocapsa sp.
GTACGTCCTAACCGATCCAACCCTCTCCGGATTTCCGGAGCAAAAATGACCGGAATGCCGATGGCCAGAACGGTGAGCAGATATGACAGAATCCATTGTAGGGCGGTCAGATTCAAGACCGCTGAAACTACGGCCAGCCCGACGATCAAGAGCGCCAGCCCGCGCAGCAGGTTCATGGCTTGCGTGCCGCGAATGAACAGGCTGGCGACGTAAAACAAAGTGGCGACGATTAGAACGTCAATCAGCGAGCTGAGAGAAAAACTTTGCAGCGCGTACAGAAAGTCCAAGCGGTTTTAACCACCTAACTGAGTAAGCAGTTGACGGTAGTCCTCTATATGTTCCGGGTTCATGCCAATGATCTGACGGATAGTATTGGCCGCCTCTCGATGCAGCCCCGCTTCCAATTGTAGCTCGCCAAGCGCGTCTAACTGGACGATTGCCTCACGCTTACGCCCCAACTGTTTGTAAATTGAAGCGAGCCGTGAACGCAAACCGGTATCGCTCGGGTAGATGGTGACCAGTTCTTCCAGCAGCTGCACAATACGGGTGATCTGTTTTTGACGGGCGTAGATGCCTAGCAGCTTGTCCAGACGGCGAATTGCTTCAACCGGGTTACCCTGGCGGTAGTTCAAGTCAACCAGCATACGGTAGGCGCGTTCATCTTCCGGCGCT
>CAZBPB010000024.1:682-7992 GCA_964493565.1 uncultured Pleurocapsa sp.
ATAGGTCTTTTGCACCCGCCGCAGGTCAAGCCGCGTGAGGTCAATATCAGCAATGCGATGTTTGATGCGCACTACTTTCTCGCTTGATGCGTTCACTTTTCCGGCGATGCGCTCGGCAAGCGCATACGTATCCCGCGACACATCGAAATTGCTGAGCTGGTGATGGGCATCTGCCAGATCAATATACTGATCCAGCGCTTCATCCCAGCGTTCTTCGTTTTCAAGCAATCCGATCAGGGTTTCGCGCACTGAAATATCCAGCGGCGCAAGTTCCAACACTTCGGTTAGGATTGCAGCCGCGCGGGCATTTTCCCCACGATACAAGAAGGTCTTGGCGACGACGTTGTATTTTTGAATCGCTTGCCGCACACGCTGTTCGCGCATCATAATTTCAGCCATGCGCACATGTACGGGCAGGTACAGAGGCGAAAACTCAACAGCACGATGCGCCTCGTCCATCGCCAGCGTGTACAACCCCTGACGCATATAGCGGTCAATCAGCGCCACCGATTCAGTGAGCTTGTCGCCGCGCTCGGCAGCCAGAATATCAATAACGCCTTTCACGCCCTGTTCGCGAACCGTCTCTTCAATCTGCCGCTGGGTGTCGGTAAGGCGGGTGCGCCATTCTTTACCTTCCAGATAAGACATCAAGCGGCGGCTGATACGATACTGCACCTCATCCGGCTCGCGGGTGATGCCCTGATGGAGTTCTCCCCAGACGCCCAATAAATCCGAGTCGTTTTCGGGATTAACGTCTATGCTGTCGTCAATGGCTTGCATGGTTTGTAAGAGGTAGTCTACCGACTGGCGATTTTTTCCCAGTTTGGCGTATGCTTGCCCGATACCATGCAGCGCGCCGGCATTAAGGCCGGGAACGCCAATAACACTCTCCAAACGTTTTACAGCAGCATCAGGCTGATCGCGGTACAGCAGCAGCGCACCCATGTTCAGCTTGAGAGCGGGCAAATTCAGGCGGGTCTCAGCCTTTTGATAGGCGGTAATGGCCTCATCCTGTAAACCTTGACGCTGGGTTTCCATCGCTTGTAGCATGTCAGCGGTGGCGTCTGCGGCATTTCCTTCCATCACGAACAGCGCCAGCGAGGCAAGCGCGTCCCGCATGGCTTCGCCTAACGGCCCAAGCGGATCGCTGGATTGTGCGCTGCCATTCAGTGCCCTGCGCTCGGTAGTAGATCGTTTTTGCTCGCGGTCAAAGGCCGAAGTGCGTCCCGCAGTTTTTGCGCCTTCGTCCTGGGGCGGCATAATGCGCCCGCCACTTTCCAATGCGCGCAGAGTATTCAAAACCAGCGGGTTTTTCGGGTCAATTTTGAGCGCGCGATTTGCGGCTTTGATGGCCTTGTCGAAATCGTTTGTCCGCTGAAAGTTGTAAGCCAGCGTCAGATATTCATGGATCGCTTTTTTCTTGTCACCAATGCGCTCATAAGCCTGTGCAAGTTTGGCATGTACCGGTACGAGGCCGGGCGTCAGGTCGGTAGCGCGCTCCCAGTTGTAGATCGCTTTGTTTAAGTCGCGCTGGGTCAGGTAGATTTCGGCAACATTCACGAATTGCTGAGCGGCTTCGCGTAGACGCCCCATCCGTTCCAGCACATCGGCGCTCTTTTCCAGCGGGATCGGGTCTTGAGGAGCGAGCTGGTGAGCGCGTGTATAGACCTTCAACGCGTCTTCAAGGCGTCCAATTTCAAGCAGCCCCAACCCAAGATGAATATGCGCTTCAGCATCGTCCGGGTATTCACCGATGGCGCGACCATAGTTGGTAACGGCCACCTGCCAATCCTGATCCCATGCGGCGCTGTGACCGGCATCCATGGCTTGTTCGTAGGCTTGACGATTTCCCGGCATCGTCGGCGCTCCTACCCGATTACTCTATCATGACATTGAAATGACGGGTCGGTTTGTATGACCCGATGACTTTCTTGCTGGTTTCTACTGCTGGAGTGTCCGAAGCCGCCAAGATTGAGTTTTGAGGGATCGGAAACCCACTGTATGGAGATAAAACCAGTATGTAAATGAGCCGATGAAGCATGTTGATTGTTAAGATGTAGTATAGCACGGTCACGGCGAAAACAAATTGAGGCCAAAGGGCAATCGTCTTAATACTCGCACGTGAGATTACACAACGTATCCTTCTTTGATAGAGCCGGACGCTGCCTGCCGACTGGCTCTTCAAGATGAATTCTAGAGACTTCAACTTGACGAAATGTTAATGATGGATTGGCTCACTGATCGGCAGACCTACCTCGTGTAAAACATTCAACCATCCCAGGTGAGTGTGCTTCCATGAATATCGGGTGATGTTTTTCATGCCGCGTTCGATAAGCGCCTTACGCTTAAAAGGAAGCTCTTGAGTTAGTGCCGATGCCCAGACCCGGGGATTATTGGATTGAATGTAAAGCGCAGCGTTCGCGGCAACTTCGGGCATTGCGCTTACCGGCGCGCATATAACAGGGCAGCCATGCTTCATAGCTTCGATAAGCGGCATTCCAAAGCCTTCATACTGTGAAACAAAAAGCATCACTTCGGCATGTTTGTAAAGCGAACATACCTGATTATCCGGAACATAGCCGAGATCTAGCACATTTCGGGCTGACGCTGCGTACTTTGCTGTTAGTGCTTGAATTGATACGCCAAAACCAGTTGATCTGCTTCCAGAAAGTACGAGTTTCATGTCAGGGTGACGCAGCCACACACGCCGCATTATCTGAAATAATAATTCATGGCGTTTATGCGGCCAGTTATTCGCCGGATAGTAGACATATCGCCCGTCTATTATTGGCTCAGCAGGTTCTTCCTCTTGCTGAGGTTGAAACACGTCCCCGCCTAACGGCACAACCGTGATTGAAGAAGTGGGGATTTTCAGATGTTTGGAAAGCTGCCTGCGTGAAAAATCACTAATTGTGACCACACGGGTACACATTTTGAGATGCGCGTATACATTATGTCTGGCTGCACGCTGCTGTCTGCTGAACAGGGTAGGAATATCTAATACCAGTGTGTCTGGCATACCTGCCACATGTGGTATGGAATTAAAGGGTTTCGAGGCTATAAATGGCTCGCCGCCAAAGAGTGGAGAGACAATAAGGTCTGGTTTGAGCGCGGCAATATCCGTTGGAACGGGTAAGCTGCCATCATAAGCTGCGATGGAAATATCGTCTCCGGTTTCACCAAGCCAGTGCTCAAACTGAGGAACAAAGCGAGGGTTGATCGCAAATACTGGATGGAAAGCACCTGTTCTTCGTGATTCTTGAATCAGTAAGCGGGCAACAATTCTGGCGATACGACTGACACCACCATTGTTTGGTGGGTCTAATTCGACGAGGTTGACCAGACAGATCATCATAAATTCAATGTTTTTGTTTGATCGAAGAATGTTCTATGCTAACGGAACGGTAAAACGCACATAATTTTGCCTGATAGCCAAGCGCATTAATTTTGACCTGCGCTAAGAATTACATTCTATTGTTGCACGTTGTTATAAATGTCACAATGAATTTATGAGAGTAAAATGCGCGATGTTGTGTGTACGTGATCAATAAGCGCCGGATCAGGTTGAATGATTGATAGACCTGCGTTAGATATTGAAGAAGCATCGTCTTTGACAGCCTATTTGCGGGAAAGAGGCGAACTTCAACCCGACCAGACATTGCAAGCTTTTAAGGTGCTTTCAGGCGGCGTCTCCAATAAAACGGTGTGGGTACGGCTGGATGACGGGCGCGAATGGGTCATTAAGCAGTGCCTTGAGAAACTGCGAGTGCAAGTAGACTGGTTTACCTCGCCTGAGCGTATTCATATTGAGGCGCTGGCACTTGAATATCTGCCTGAGCTAACGCCTGAGGACACAATTCCGCGACTGGTTTTTGAAGACCATCCCCACTATGTGATAGCAATGGAAGCGGTGCCGCCGCCGCACGAAAACTGGAAGCAGATGCTGCTGGCGGGGCGGCTAAATCTGGAGCATGTGCGCCAGTTCGCAGAAATTCTTGCTGGATTTCATCATGATTCGGCAGAACGGTTGGATTTTTACCAGCCGTTGTTCGGGGATCGCTCGTTTTTTGAGACGCTGCGGCTGGAAGCCTATTACGGCTTTGCCGCACAGCAGACGCCTGAAGCCCATGATTTTCTGACGCATTTGATTGACGAGACGCGCCAGCAGCGTTTGGCGCTTACTCACGGCGATTACAGCCCGAAAAATATACTAGTGCGACATGACCGGCTGATCTGGCTTGATCATGAGGTGCTGCATATTGGCGATCCGGCATTTGACATTGGCTTTTCAACCACACATTTTCTGAGCAAAGCGCATCATCTTCCCCAAATGAGAGGGGCATTTGCCGATGCGGCGTCTTTTTACTGGAATACCTATCGCGAGAAATGCGGCGATTTCGCGCTGACCGGGGCGTATGAAGCGCGCTCGGTGCGGCATACACTTGGCTGCTTGATGGCGCGGGTTGCCGGGCGGTCACTGCTGGAATATTTCAGTGACGCTGAGCGTACCCGCCAAAGACAGGTGATTATAGAACTGATGTCTGCGCCACCCCCGACCATGGACAGCCTGATCAGCCGCTTTATTGAAGGCATTGACCTTCATGCCTGAGATCAAGCGCATTTCAGGACTGGAAATATTAGATAGCAGGGGGAGGCCGACGGTAAAGGCGACCTGCGAACTGCAATCCGGGATGACAGCGCAGGCATCGGTACCCTCTGGCGCTTCTACCGGCGCGGGTGAGGCGATTGAACTGCGTGATAGGGAAGAACGTTATCGTGGGCTGGGCTGCCGGAAAGCGGTGGCTCATGTGAACACCTCTATCAATGATCTGGTTAGCGGACGCGAATTTGGCTCACAGACCGCGTTCGACAGCGCGCTGATTGAACTGGACGGCACTGAAAATAAAAGCCGGCTAGGCGCCAACGCGCTACTGGCGGCTTCGCTGGCATTTGCTCGGGCATCTGCGCTTGAGAACGGCGAGCCGCTGTTCAGCTATTTTTCGCGGCTATTGCCAGCTACAACGTTTATTCCACGCCCGACGATCAACCTGTTTAGCGGCGGCAAACACGCAGGCGGACAAGTTGAGATTCAGGATGTGCTGGTGATGCCACAAGCGCCGGATGATCTGGATTCGGCGCTTGCGATGACGGCTGAGATCTATGCCTGTGCCGCTGAACTTTGCGCTGAACGTTACGGGATGCGACTGCTGCGGGCAGATGAAGGCGGGCTTGCCCCGCCGGCTGAAAGCCCTGAGGCGCTTTTTGAGCTGGCGGTGGATGCGATTGATCGCGCCGGTTTGCGAGCTGGAAAAGACGTGTCGCTGGCGGTTGATGTGGCTTCCAGCCATTTTTCGGATGGCGAAAGCTACCATTTAGGCGGAAAACGGCTGTCATCTGATGAGATGATCCGGCGGCTAACACAATGGGTAGATACATATCCGATCCTTAGCCTTGAAGACGGGCTGGCAGAAGGTGACTGGAAACACTGGACGGAATTGAGAACAGCATTAGGTCATCGCGTCTTGATATTAGGCGACGATTTTCTGTGCACGAATCCGGCGCGGATTCAACGGGCGATAAACGAGCACGCAGCAAACGCGCTGTTGTTAAAGGTCAACCAGATCGGCACTTTGACCGAGGCGGCTGAGGCCGGACGGCTGGCGAAAGCGGCAGGCTGGCGGGTGGTGGTGAGCGCCCGAAGCGGTGAGACCGAAGACGATTGGTTGGCTGATCTAGCTGCCGGGTGGGGCGCAGATCAGATCAAGATTGGCTCGATTACTCAATCCGAACGACTGGCGAAATACAACCGCTTGCTGGAAATTGCCGCTAAAACGGGCTGGCAGATGGCGCGATCCTAAGTTTGTAACGCCTGATCGAGATCGGCGATCAGGTCATCAGGATGTTCCAGACCGACTGAGAATCTGAGCAGGTTGAGCGGAGACACCACGATTCGGCCTTCGATTGATGCGCGATGCTCGACTAAACTTTCAATACCGCCCAAACTGGTAGCGCGGGTGATCAGTTTCATCTTTGCGGCCACTGCCATTGCTTCATGCTGACCGCCACCTACCTGAAACGAAATCATCGCGCCGAAAGAATCCATCTGTCGAGAGGCAATCTCAAAGCCTTCATGCGATGGTAGGCCGGGATAGTACACGCGTTCGATCTGTGGATGGCGCTCAAGAAAGGCTGCGATCTTCGCGGCTGATAGGCTTTGGGCGCGAACGCGCAAGGGTAGGGTGGGCAAACTACGCTGAAGCAGCCAACAATCAAAGGGTGAAGGGACGGCGCCGCCAAGACTCTGTAAGGTTTTGACGCGTTCGGCGGTACCGGTTAACCCCTGCCGCAGAATGAGCGCGCCACCGATGACGTCACTGTGACCGCCCAGATATTTGGTGGTGGAGTGCATCACCACATCTGCGCCGAGCGCAAGCGGCTGTTGGAGCACGGGCGTCGCCCAAGTGTTATCCACCACGCAAAGGGCATGTGTTTCATGGGCGATGGCGGCTAACGCCTTGATATCAACAATGTTCAGCCGCGGGTTGGAGGGCGTTTCTATCAACATCAGGCGAGTGTTCGGGCGCATGGCAGCTTTAACCAGCGACAGATCGCGCATGTCCACAAAATCGGCTTGCAGCCCCCAGCGACTCATTACATCCACGATCAGATAACGGGTGCCGTGATACTGATCATCGGGCATCAGCACATGATCGCCACTTTGCAGGGTTTGCAGAATCGCGCTGGTAGCAGCCATGCCTGAAGCGAAGGCGAATGCTTGATCCCCACCTTCAAGAACTGCCAGCGCACTTTCCAACGCCGCGCGATTGGGGTTTGCCATACGCGAGTAAATGAAGCCACTGGAAAAACTACCTTCCGGCTCTCGCTCAAAGGTGGTCGACAGGGTGATTGAGGGTGTGACCGCGCCGGTGCCGTTTTCTATGAAACGGCCAGCGTGAACCGCCAGAGTTTCTAACTTCATGATTGATTTCCTTCGTACCGGGTGTGCCGGATCAAAAGCTGCGGCGCGGAAAATGACTTAGGATTTCCACGCCATCAGGTTTGACGAGTATGCCATCTTCGATGCGGCAGGCGCTTTGACCGAAAACATAAGTCGCCGGCTCGAGTAAAAGCACCATGCCAGCCTCAATGGTCAGTTCGTTATAGGGCACGATGCGCGGCTCTTCGTGCAGACCTGTGCCATTACTATGGCCGGTATGATGCGGGTAGCCGGGATAGCCGCCGCGTTCAACAAAAGCGCGCACGGCAGCATCTACATCTTTTGCAATTACGCCCGGTTTGATCAGGGAAAT
>CAZBPB010000024.1:8034-17756 GCA_964493565.1 uncultured Pleurocapsa sp.
GCGCAGAATTTGCTCCTGCGTTGGCTCGGTGGCATAGAAAACGCGGCAGCCGTCGCTCCAATAGCCCTGATGACGGGCACTGAGGTCTACGATGATCGAGTCGCCGGGACGCATCGGATTGTTTGTGGGCAGGCCGCCAACGTTAAATTCTCGATAGCTGACCACACAATCATTGCCCAACGGTGAGCGTATGCCATCGGCATTCTGGATGGCGCTGTGGGCGGCAGACCACACTTCGATTTCGGTGACGCCGGGTTTGACTAACTGCTGCGCTGCCGCAAAGGCAAGATCGTTGAGTTCGAAGGCACGGCGCAGATTGGCGATTTCCTCATCAGTTTTGATCATGCGCAGCGGCTTGAGCCAATTATCAACGGCGATAATTTCGGGATTGCTTAACCCAAGATTCAAGGCATGAAACTGGCGTGTGGAGACGGAATCAACTTCTACGCCAACAGCACCTGCGCCACGCGATCCGCGTAACAGTCCGGTTAAGTGTTCAGCCATATCGGCTACCGAGCGAATCGGATGTTCCAGCGTATAGCCTTCGTAGGTGATCAATCCACCATCAGGCTCATTCGCATAGTCACCGGCGTAAGCTGCCTGAAAATCTTGCGTGATCAGGGTGAAGACGCCGGATTCATACCAGACCAGATGCGGGCCAGCCTGAAATGGGCTTTGCAATTCGACCACTGGCGCGAAGCCGGTTAGCCAGATCACGCTTTCAATGTGGGCGAATAGTGCCCGATCAATGCCTTTGCTGTTGAGAAGCTCGCGGGTGCGTTGACGCTGTTCACGGTGCATGAGATTTTGTCTTTCCGGGTTTCAAATACCAAAGTCAGGGTAATTTCTTGTCAATAGTTTCAAAATAACATAGATTTCTGGTTTAATGGCGAACATTTGTTCGAACATTTGTTCCTTATTTTCACGATTTGATAGGCGTTAGGCTGGATCGCTGGCAAACGTGTCGTCAGCCGCACCCCGGCAGAGGGGGCGACCTGTATTCAGCGAGGGATATTCAGCTTTAGACTCTCACCCGACTAGCGGTTGTGTCCTCTCCCGTGTGACGCTGAGGAGAGGGTGGTTAAATAAAGCGCAGCAAGTGAGGGTTATAAGCTGGTTTGCCTACCCTGAAATAGAATTTTCAAGCGGCTTGTTACGTATTCTCGCTGCTCACAAGTCGAAATTGTTGACGGATGATTCTTGCGGTGGCTCAGACGGCGCGGCAGGCGTTTTCGATTTTGCATTCAACTCGGCATCGTCTTGCAAAAGGCGATCCACAGCGGCTTTCTGGAAAGCAACAACTCTGGCATACACTTCGGGATTATCGAGCGCGAAAATTTTGGCAGCAGCCAACGCCGCACCTTCAGGATCGAGAATGACAAGAGGGGCAACCCCGCCGGGCATACGCAGCGACGAGTAAATATCCGCACCGCTGAAGGTGTCTGAAAGCAGAGGGCAGGCGATTACGGGACAGGCGACCTGTGCATCTACCATGCCGCTGAGCGCATTTGAGCGCCCGGCGATGGTGATATAAACCTTAGGGCGCGGGTCAGTTTCGTAATCGGAAAGAATTTGCAGCAGCGTGGTTGGCACTTTATGCGCTGAAGCGACGCGAATTTCGCTGGCGATACCGAACTGAGTGAGTGAATTGGCGATCACCTGACCGTAATGAAGGTCGCTTTTTGCGCCCATGATGATCGGAACCAACGGATTTAGCAGGGTCATCGCGATTTCTCCTAATAGGCTGCGGCGAAATTGCACTCAGTTTAACAACGGGTGACGCCGAGTTCCAATTGTTTATTGATCTGATGCGGTCAAAATCCACGCCCGCAGCACTTCAGCAATCGTCCACGCCTGTGCGAAACAACCGCGCGCTTCATGGGGCGGATCACCATCAAAGACTTCGCTCAGGCTGCCCACCGTTCGCTCACTCAGATGGCGAATTAAAGGCTGCAAAAGCGCACGCGCCGCGGCTTTATCGTTATAAACACGCAAATGTGCCGCAACATACGGCCCGATCAACCAGCCCCATACGGTGCCGTTGTGATAAACCGAATCGCGCCCCATTTGACCGCCTATGAAAATGCCACAGTAGCGGGGATCATCGGGCGATAGGCTGCGCAAGCCGTGCGATGTAAGCAGATGGCGGGTGCAAGTTTCGACGACGGCACGCTGCTGCGCCGGGGTGAGCGGGCTTTGCGGAAGGGCGACGGCGAAGATTTGATTCGGGCGTACGGAAGAATCGTTATCGTCCGGACCTTCGATAACATCGAAACAGCAGCCATCGTCGTTATTCCAGAATTTGCGAAAGCTATGACGAACTTTTTCGGCAAGCGCCTGACAGTGGCCGGAGTCTTCTCCTACTTTCTGGCAAAGCTCGCAGATAGTCATGAGCGCGTTATACCAGAGCGCGTTGATTTCAACGGCTTTGCCAGTACGCGGCGTGACGACCCAATCCTTGATTTTCACATCCATCCATGTGAGCTGTACGTCATCCTGACCGGCATAGAGCAGGCCATCGGCGGGATCAACGTGTATCTGGTAGCGTGTGCCGCGCTCATGCCAGCGAATGATCTCTTTCAAGGTCGGAAGTAATTCGCGGACTAAATCAAGATCGTCTGTGGCTTCAACATAGGCGCGGATGGCTTCGAAATACCAGAGTGTCGCGTCAACGGTGTTGTATTCGGGTGTCTCACCTGCGTCGGGAAAGCGATTGGGCAGCATCCCCTGATCAACAAAACGGGCATAGGTTCGGAGAATGCTGGCGGCGATTTCATAGCGGCCGGTCGCCAGCGTAAGCCCCGGTAGGCTGATCATCGAGTCGCGCCCCCAATCGCTGAACCACGGATAGCCAGCAATGATGCTGTGTCCTTTTGTGCCGTTGGGCAGGGCGCGGCTAACGATGAATTGATCTGCGGCAAGCGCAAGACGCTGATACACAGGATCCGGGAGATTCTTCTGAGCAGCCAGTTCGATGAGGCGGGCTTCGTAAGCGCGCTGGTGGGACAGCGCCAGATCGCCAACGACAGATAAGGATGGATCGGTGGTCGCTGTGAAGGTAACACTTTCTCCAGCTTCCAACGAAACGTTGAAGAAACCCGCCCACAGGTTGTCATCCAGAGAATCGAGTCCCCGTTCTGATTCAACCGGCAGTACATAACCGCGCTGCCATTCTTCTTCACGGTAAGCGACAGCGGTATCTGAGAGGATGTAGAAAGGCGTACCGTTTTTAGGCGTGACGGTCAGTCGTCGGGAATACTCAGTATTACCTGCCCGTTCAAATGTGTCTTCTACTTCGAAATCAACACTGCCAACGCGGGTGGTATCGTGATGATCACGATAATTTACGAGGATGCCGGTTTGCAACAGCAGCACTGCTGAGGCACGGGTCAGGGTATAGCGGACGTAGGTGGTATTGGCTTCACGCGCCATCCACATCCGTTTTTCTAGCAACGCATCACCTAGCGCAAATGTCCATAATGGAACGGTACCTTCTAGCTGAAAACTTTCCAGATAGCGATAGCCACTTGCTTCAATTCCACTGGAGGCGCGGCGCTCCGCGAATAATTCATAGCTGCGGTCATAAAATAGGGCGGTTTCATTGAACTTGCTGACGAGTAGGGATCGTCCCAGCGGCGGTTGAAGCGCGGCGACGAGTATTCCGTGATAACGGCGCGTAGGGATACCTGAAATTGTGCCTGACGCATAACCACCAATGCCATTGGTGAGCAGCCATTCGCGGCGTTCTGAAGCGGGCAAGAATCCGCAAACCTCCCGACCATACATGATTTCAGCCGGTTTGTTGACCATAAACTACCCTTTTCATGTTTCGATAAAAGAAAGAATCATAACGCTGAAGAAGGGTTTATGCAGCCTAATACTCACGGCTGGAACAGCCTATAAACTGTGCTATGATTCGGTGGGTTATCTAAAATCATCGGGATATTCGGTGAAGAACCGCGTTTCATCGCCATACGTTTTTGAAGCGGAAAACAATCATCTCAAGCGCGGCTTGCGGGGGCATCTGGTCTTCGCGGCGCATTACTGGCCGTTTTTTAGCTACTGGGTTCGCCGCAGCATTATTGCCCGTTACAGTTCCACCAGCGTGGGGTTGTTATGGGCGATTTTTCAACCGTTACTATCCAGCTTAGTGTATTTATTTGTATTTTCGCTGGTGATGCGGGTGAGTACTGGATCAGTACCATACGGGTTGTTTATCGTCACCAGTATGGTGTTATGGACGTATTTCAACCGAATTGTGTTTAGCGGCGCTTCTTCAATCATTACAAATCTGGACATCATTACGCGGGTACGGTTCCCCCGTGAATTTTTGCCGATGGCGGTAGTAGCGGAATCGCTGGTGGATTTGTTTTTCGGGCTGGTCATTGTAGCAGTGATATTTATTATCACCGGACAACCGGTGACACCGTATATGCTGCTTGCCGTCTGGCCGGTTCTGGCGCTCACAGCTTTTGCGCTAGGATTGGGCTTCATTTTCGCGGGGCTAACTTCATCAGTGCGGGATTTGTTACAGGTGCTGCCGATGCTGATTCAGCTTAGCCTGTACCTAACTCCGGTGATCTATCCAATAACTGCAGTGCCTGAAGCGATACAGGCATTCTTCATCATCAATCCGCTGGCGCCGATCTTTGCGGCATGGCAAGAAACGATGCTGTACGGTCAGTTTACAGTTGCCGGCCCCCTGCTGATTTCAACCGTTGTGGCGCTGATTGTACTGGTGCTGGGCTATCTTTTCTTCAAGCGTTCTGAATGGCTTTTTGCCGACAGGCTGTAGGCTGCTGCCCCTTATGACAAACCTGCAAGTCACCGAAGACGTGGTGCTGGTCGAAAAGCAATATCAGACTTTCAAGGGCGTGCGCATGCGAAATGCTGTTCAAGAGGCGCTGAAGTTCATGCGCGAACAGACCAAGCGCAAAACTAATCCCGAACAACGCTATGTGCTTAAAGATATCAGTTTTCGTATGAAGCCGCGGGAAACTCTTGGTCTGATCGGGCATAACGGCTCTGGAAAAACGACTTTGATGCGCTTATTGGCGGGCGTTTCCCTGCCAACACAGGGTAAGGTGCGCGTCGTTGGGCGGGTACAACCGCTGCTTTCACTGGGAGCAGGGTTTCATGGCGAACTCACCGGCAGACAGAATATTTATCTGAACTGTACGCTGATGGGACTGGACATGAGCCAGACCAGAGAGCGCATTGAAAGAATAATTGCTTTCGCGGATATCGGTGACTACATTGATGTGCCAGTGAAACGCTATTCGTCGGGCATGATGTCGCGGGTGGGCTTTGCTGCTGCTGTGCATATGAACGCCGACATCATCTTGATGGATGAAGTTATGGCGGTTGGCGACTACAGCTTCAACGTAAAAAGCACAGCCGCAATCCGTGAATATATCAGTCATGGTACAGTGGTGCTGGTTTCGCATGACTTGAACACGATGGAGCGCATTTGTGAACGGGTGATCTGGCTGGATCACGGGGAAATGCGCGCCGATGGGCAAGCCACGCAAGTACTGCATGAGTATACGCAGAGCCAACAGCGCACCGTGGTCGCTGCTCCGCAGGCTGCCAGCGCAACCTCAGTAGACGTGGCCGCTGCTGAAGAAAACATCCCTTCAGATGGCGTGATGGTGAATCATGACCATTTTGACAGCGATGTGGCGATTAAGTTTGTTAACGTGTACGGCGAAGATGGAAACCCCAGAAAAGAATTTGTTTTTAATGAAGATGTGGTTGTTCATGTCCGAATTGAGTTCTTAAAGCCCAAATCCAATGTTCGTTTGACGGTTGGGATTGTAGATATTGATACTAAAACGGTGATCACAATTTGCGATAACCAGCTTCTGGAGACGCCTGAGGCGCTGCATGGGCAGATCGAAATTGAAGCATGCTTTCCGCAGATGAAGCTACGCCCGCGAAATTTCGGGGTGCGAATAGGCGTGGCAGATTTGACGGCGCTGAAAGCGTTGGATGTATGGACGGATGTATCGCCGCGATTTTACTTCACTGGTGAGCGGCATATTCCGGAACAACACTTCTACCAACCACAAGGTGATCTGGTCTTTACACCCGGCGTAAGCATGAAATACCTGAAGCTGAATGAACAGGATGCCGCACCACCGCCCGCTGAAATAGAATCTGCGCCAGAAGCCGAAAGCCAGACGCATCCCTAAAAAACAATAAGCTCAGGACGGGGACAGTGCTGACCTCTCCGCCCACCATTCACGCAGGGCGGTTAATGGTTTCGCTTCCTGCATATCGCCACGCTTGCCGTTGTTCCAACTGATATACAGCTCTTCACGCGCACGGGTGATGCCAACATATAACAGTCGGAGCCGTTCGGCAGCGTAATCAATGCGCGCTTCGGCAGTTGCATTTCCTTCGCGGTAAGGCTGTTCGTCAATCAAGGTTTGCAACTGCGCGAGGGCTTCTGCCTGTAGGTTCAACCGATCACGAATAAACCAGCTTTCACCAATGAAACTGTCAAACAGGTCAGCGGATGGGAAATCGTAATTGCTGATGGACATCAGGTAGACGCGATCCCATTCTAATCCCTTTGCTCCATGCAGGGTCATGATCACCACCCTGCCTTTATAGCGCGATGGATCAAACTGTTCATCGTCATCACTTAAACCGGTGAACTTGCGGCGATTGGCGGCGATACGCTCCATCTCATCTACAAATTCGGGCAAGCGGAAATCTGGGTGCAGGTCACTGTAGCCACGCATGTAGAGCGCGAGGCTGTAGCCAGTGGCGATATCTGCCGGTTCATGGAACAGGTCGCCTGAAACCGTGAGGATTAACTGATCAACTGGCAAGAGCGACGCCCCCTGCCAGCGTAAAACTTGCTCGCGAAAAGCAGCTAACTGTTCAAACTGTTCTGGCGCATCTGTTTGATTGACCACCATTTCCAGCCAATCTTGTCCCTGTGGGGCGATAAACTGTTCCACCAGTTTTGCTTCAGAAAGTAATCTGACCTGTGTTTTGACTAGATTCGATTCACGCTGATCGCGCTGACAGACTTTATAAGTTTCCGCGAGCAGGTCGGCCCGTGTAGGTTCTGCCAGATAGTTGAGCACGCGCCATAAGCCGCCGACTACCTTGCGGGTGCTGCTGGTGGTGCGTAGATGCTCGACATAATCAATATTCTCTTTACGCAGCAGATTTGCCATCCCGGCGCCGGATGCATTGGTTGGAAGCAAAATGGCTACGGTTTTATCTGGATGATCCTGTAAATACTGCTGTACAGAACGGGCTGCCCACATGCGCTCCTGACCGGGAGACATACCTGTCGGGGCAAATACGAGACTTTCGGGTTTATCCGGCGGATTGCCTTGAGGCAGCGGCTGAATATAGGGTTTGTCCAAGGGCATTCTGGCGCGGATTTCAGGAAGCGGATGTTCTAGCGACCAGTCAATCAGGTGATTAGCAATGCTAATAATGCTGCGGGTACTGCGCCCACTTTCGGGTAGCTCACGGGCGGTGACATTGTTTTCGTGCAGGAAATTCCGCAAAAATGCCGGGTTAGCGGTGGTGAAGGACTCGTAGATTGCCTGATTCGGATCGCCTACGCGCACCCAGTTACCACGCTCGCCCACCAGACGGCGCAAAATTTCTTCCTGTAAACGGCTGCTATCCTGCGCTTCATCCTCAAGGATGATCGGCCAGCGTGCGCGCAGACGTAGCAAGAACTCAAGATCGGCTTCCAACGCTGCCAGCGCCAGCCGGATCAGATCCTGAAAATCAACTGCGCCGCGATAACGCAGCCCACGCTCGTAAGTTTCATAAACGCTTAGGCACATTTCGGCTAGTGGCAGCGTGGCTGAAGCGCGATCTAATGCGCGGCGCAGCATATCCGGCGTTTTGCGTTCATCTTTTGCCTGCTTGATAAAGGCAGAGGCAACTCTAACGGCTTCTTCGCGCCACAACTCACCAACTTCCTGCGCCTGTTCGGGCTGAACATACTCTGTGCCGAAAGCAGGATTCGTCCGCACGTAGGCAGTTACGGCATCTTCGATCATGTCGTTAGCATTATCTTCGTCCAGAATCTGAAAATCGTCTGAAAGCCCGACCAGACCGGGACGTTCGCTGACAATATCATTGGCGAGGCCATGAAGGGTGCGCACACGATAGGACGTGCTGAGATCTTCTTCGCCTAAAAAGTCGCGCACCTGCTGTTCAAATTTGCCGCGCGCTGCATTGACCAGCGTGACAATTAGAATTTGCTGCCCACGTCCTAATCTGGTTTCGCGTACTAGCTGCGCGGCCAATTTAGCCAGCGTCCAGGTTTTACCGCTGCCGGGGACGGCGGCAATTCCCATCTTGCCCTGCACGTATTTGAGAATCTCAGATTGACCGCTGCGAGGGGCTGCATCTTTTTTAGCCATGGGCGACCTCAGGTGTTTTTGAGTCAGTATGGCGGCGCAGTACATCGTCTATAGCAAGACGCAGCTCACCGATCTGCTCATAGCCGCTTTCATTGAACTTGCTGTAACCAAAGTAAACCTGTTTCCGGCAGCGCCGTAACAGCCCAGTGATCACTTTGTTCAGAATTTGCCGTGAGACTGCCTGTTCATCGGCATCCGTCCATACGCGATTGGGCTGCCACTGCTTGCTTAGAATGTAAGGATTGCTAAGCGGCTGCAGCGGCCTTCTGCCCCATGCGGGGTTATCCACCGAAACCCAGAATTGATAATCCACCGGATGATTGTTGAGAAGAAAGGTGTAGGCGGGCGCGACCAGCACCGCATCGGGCTGTTCATCTATTTCAGCCGGAGGATACTGGTTGGTAAGCACACCGTCATCAATCATTTTCAGGTATTCGTATCCAGCATCCAACTCTGGCGAGAAACGGGCGGTGGTTTCGCGGAAGCTGCGCGCCGAATCGATCAGGCTGGAGACGATCCGGTTTTCATCGTATCCAGATTGAAAGCGGAAACCGGGCTGCGATAACAAATCATCGGCTAACTTGCGGAAAAACCCGTCAATCGGCAGTGGCTGCGCGTTTTGATATGCATTGAGCCATTCAACCAACCAGTCATAGCGCGTCCCAAAGTCGTCAGTGATACGGGCGCGCAAAGTATCATTTTGCAATTTGCTAAATGGGTGCAACCTGCCGGACTTGAAGAAGATGTCTACCAGCAGCGATGCGCGAGTCTGATCAAGACCAGCGATTATGCTCATCAAAGCCGCGGTGACATCGGCCTTACGCAGCGCATACACAGGCGAAAACTGCCAGCGGGGATGCGCCAGCTTTGCTAAAGTGAGCAGCGCGCGCGCGGAGGGTTCGTCATGCAGTGGCCGAGAAGGACGGAGGGAGTAGGTTTCGATGCCGCGTGCTTGCAAACGGCTGACTAAGGCAAAACGCAGGGAATCGCTTAGTAGTGGGGCGAGTACGACGATCTCTGATGGTTTTGCACCGTGACCCTGAACCAGAGAGGCGACAGATTCAGCTATCCAGTCCAACATCCCGGTGTGGTAACGCTGCTGCTCTGGCGCGGTGTAGGTGATGGCGGCGCGGAGGTCAATTTTGCGTTTTCGTCCACTCTTTGGCGGCAGATCAACGCCCTCAAGAATTGAGCCGCTGAGTTCACGCTCAAGCAGGGCAACAGCCGGGGACATTACCCGCGAGTCGTCCAACGTGACGACTTTGCTACACACGTCCTGCAAGCTGAGCGCGCTAATTTCATCGGCTGCAAGGA
>CAZBPB010000025.1:0-694 GCA_964493565.1 uncultured Pleurocapsa sp.
ACTTATGGCTGTTAATAAGGGAAATAGTAAAGGCAAGATCACAAGCTGATTCAACTTGTTTGCTCCTCGTTCTCGGTCATAGGCTCTAAAGTAGGAACATCCGTTGATCGCAAGCGATCCAGATTGTCTGTACCTGTGGTGTGATAAGCACGTTTGAAAAGCACAACGGTGAATGCCTGCACACCAAAGCCAATGACGATTGCCGTCAGAATCAGCGCTTGAGGTACAGGGTCTGCCATCGTGTTAAGGTTGGTTGCTGTATCGGAAACGATGGGTGGTTGCCCCCGCCGAACACCACCAACGGTGAAGATCAGCAAGTTCGCCGCATGACCAAGCAATACTAAGCCAAAAATGATCTTGACGATGCTGCGGCGCAGGATCATGTAAAATCCCGCCGCATATAACGCACCAATGACAAACGCTAGAAATACGCTCATAGGCTGGCTACCCTTCCGCCAGTTCGAAGATAATCATCAACGTTACGCCAATAACCAGCAGATAAACACCAATATCAAACAATACTGGTGTGCCGGGTTTTTCCAAAACAGGTATGTACAGCGTACTCCAAACACCCGTCATGAAGGGCAGTCCCATAATGACCGGTATTATTCCGCTTAGTGTCGCTGTAAGCAGACCTATACCGATAAGCTGGATCGGCTGCACTCGTAATATTCGCCGTGCCGTGGAAGGATGG
>CAZBPB010000025.1:704-2158 GCA_964493565.1 uncultured Pleurocapsa sp.
CCAATAGGGCGAATCCAGAAGCAGCGACCAACCCACCTACAAATCCACCGCCGGGGCTGTTAAGCCCTCTAAGCAGTAAGATGAAGGAAAACAACAACAACAAGGGCAGCAAATACCGGGCAGCCGTCGATAGAATCAGGGAGTTCTTCTTCATTTGTCTGATATTCCCTCTTCTTCAAGTGCTGTTTGTTCTTTTTCAGCTTTATCCACCGCTGTAGGTTTTACGATGGTCAATCTGAGCAGTGTATATACGCCGATGGCGGCTACTGCTAACACCGTAATTTCACCTAACGTGTCCACCCCGCGAAAATCTACGAGGATGACATTGACTACGTTATGCCCTTTTGCCAGTGGCAAACTATTTTCGATGAAGTAAGGGGCTAACCGCGACTCTACTGGATGTGACAGCGCCGTTAGTGTAAACAACGTCATTAGTCCACCAGCCAACAGGGCAAATGTAGCATCGCGCAGCCGCCAACGACGGGGCGTGAGCGTGGCAAAACGTGGCAGCCGATAGAGGACAAGGACAAAAAGGATGACAGATAACGTCTCGATGGTGAACTGCGTCATCGCTAGATCGGGAGCGCTGAATAATACGTATAACAAGGAAATGCTGTAACCGACTACGCCAAGTGCCGCCACAGCCGCCAGACGAGAACGTGCCTGAATAGCAACACCAGCAGCAGCAAGCATCAACAAACCTAAGCCAATTTCATAGAAGCGCGCATCTGACCAATTGTCAGGAATGGTTAGTTGTGTGCTCCGCAGCAAACTGTAGCCTGCTAACATGGTGGTGGTTGCCAGAATGATCATCAGATACACACGCAGGTAACCATTTTGCAAAATGCGCGTTTGTGTACGCGCCAACCAATTCATCCCATCAATGAGCCATTCATACCAGTTAGCCGGACCCCATTGATAGATCGGCTCAAGGCGTTGAAATACAAACCTGAGTCGGGGCAGCACTACATAAAAACCAAGTCCAAGGGCAAGTGTAGCGACGCTGGCTATCAGCATGGGCGTTATGCCGTGCCACAGAGCAAGCTTAACTTCTACCCGTTCTGCTAGAACGGCAGTTGCTGCTGATGCGACGAGCGGATTCGCAAGCAAGTGTGGAATGACAGCCACCACACAGCCCAGCAGTGATAACAGTACGGGTCCCAGCCACAGACTCACGGGTGCGCCATGAGGTTGATGTGGAAATTCTTGGAGCTTGCCCATGAAGGGTTTGAGAAATAGCAGCGCCGCTGTCGCGGTGAGCAATACATTGGACAGGAATGTGAATGCTAGTACCAGCCCAATGACACTATCGGGTTCCATCATTGTTTCATAGGTCAGCTCTTTGCTGATAAAGCCGATAAGCGGGGGGAAACCAGCCATCGATAATGCGGCTAACCCGGCAGCTAAGGCGGTTAATGGCAGAACGTGACGCAGCCCACCAAGTTGTTCAACAT
>CAZBPB010000025.1:2168-10714 GCA_964493565.1 uncultured Pleurocapsa sp.
GTGATCGATAATGCCCGCCACTAAGAACAGCGTGCCTTTATAGAGTGCGTGAGTCAACACAAATAGCATGGCTGCTTCAATCGCCAGTTTAGTACCGATACCAATGAGCGACACCAATAGTCCAAGTGAACTGATCGTTGAGTAGGCGAGGATGCGCTTGAGATCCGTTTGCTGCCACGCTAGATAAGCGCCCATGACCATTGTGATTGTGCCCGTAACCGTGAGCAGCACTTGCCATAACTCAGTCGCGCCTAAAATCGGGTAGAGGCGTGCCAAGAGATAAATGCCAACTTTGACCATCGTTGCCGAGTGCAGATAGGCACTTACTGGTGTTGGTGCTGCCATCGCTCCCGGTAACCAGAAATGGAAAGGGAACTGAGCAGATTTCGTGAACGCGCCGACCAAAATGAGGATCAACATGGGAACATAGAGCATACTGCTCTGAATCGTCTCTCTTTGAGTCAAGAGAATATCTAGCTCAAATGATCCGCCAACGATGCCCAGAAGCAGCAGCCCCGCCAACAATGCCAACCCGCCGCCACCAGTGACTAGTAATGCTTGCAGCGCTGCTTTCCGCGATTTTTCCTGTTCATGGTCGAAGCCGATTAACAAGTAGGAGGCAAAACTGGTCAATTCCCAGAAAATGAATAATGTCAGAATGTTGTTAGCTAAAACTAGTCCTAACATCGACGTCATGAAAATCAGCAGATAGGCATAGAAACGACCAAGCAGTGGATGGTCGGCAAGATAACCGCCCGCATAGACAACGATCAGCGCTCCTACCGCACTCACCAACAAAGCGAACAGCAGACCTAACCCGTCAATAGCAAATGACAGGTTGATTCCTAAACTGGGTACCCAATTGTAGGAGACCGAGACGGGTTCTGGTACCGCTAGAAATTGACTGAAATAAAGCGTTAGAGCTAGTGGCAGTAAAGCGAGCAACCAGCGACTTAGCTTACGCTGAACACGCACAAGAACGCCAGACAAAGCAGCAAGAATGTATCCAGACAGGATGGCTATAAGCATAGATCTAATCCGTAGCACGGTCAGCTTGAATACTTGCTGACAGATAGATTACAAGCTGATTGACTTCCATTTATTGTCCTTTAGACTTGTGGCGCATTACTCAGAGAATAGAAATGCACTAGCATTGCTCCACTTAAGGTGTAAACAGTTGATATAGTTTGAACGATAAGCTAGACGGGAAGCGCGTGATGAAAACAGTACAGAAAACTCAAGGCGAGTTGGATGAGATAAAATACTCGATGCATTTTAGCCAGTAGTGTTGAAGGCTGTAAATATTTCGCGGGACGATTTTACAAGTTTTTTACAAGCTACCTTACTAAAATTGCTGCTCGGTCAGTTACCCAATTTGCAGCATGAAAGTTCGTGCGTACACATCGAACTCTGAAATATAGCGATTGCTGACTTAAGCTGCTCCGGAGCTTGCGCTTTCTGACCGCCTGCTAATTGCTGAAACAAGGATGAGTTATGACGGCTTATGATGCCGTGATTGTTGGATCAGGACCAAATGGTTTGGCAGCGGCAATCACGCTGGCGCAAACTGGTCGCCGCGTCATGTTAATGGAGGCGAAAGATACCCTCGGCGGTGGAATGCGCACCTTAGAATTGACGCTGCCGGGATTCCGACATGATATGTGTTCAGCCGTACACGCACTTGGTGCTGCCTCCCCTTTCTTCCGGTCGCTGCCATTAGCGCAGTATGGACTGGAATGGGTGTATCCAGAAATTGAAGCAGCGCATCCGCTGGATGACAGCCCCGCACTCTTGATCCAGCGTTCCGTCATCGCTACTGCCGCCCAATTCGGGCGTGATGACGCTACCTACCAACGGGTGATGACGCCACTGGTCAACAACTATCAGCGGATACTGGATCAATTTTTGGGTCCATTCAAATTGCCATATCACCCGATTATGATGGCGTACTTTGGCACGCAAGCCTTGCTACCCGCGCGAACGTGGCTGAGTTTGATGTTCCGGCAGCCACAAGCCCGCGCGGCATTTGCAGGCATGGCAGCGCACTCTATCCAACCGCTAGAGCGTCCAATCACGGCATCTTTCGGTTTGATGCTGATGTTACTGGCACATGCTGTGGGTTGGCCATTGGCGCGGGGAGGATCGCAGCATTTGGCGAATGCACTAGCGGCACATTTGCGTGTGCTCGGCGGCGAGATCGTGACGGATGCTGAGGTGAAGTCGATGGCGGATGTGCCTGCTGCCCGCACCTACTTGTTCGATCTAACACCACGCCAGTTATTAAACATCGCGGGAGATCACTTTACGGTTGGTTACCGCCGTCAGTTAGAACGCTATCGCTACGGTCCCGGCGTGTTCAAGATCGATTACGCACTATCTGCGCCGATCCCGTGGCGTGATCCTGCAATCGGGCGGGCGGGGACGGTGCATTTGGGCGGCACGGTAGAGGAAATCAGCGTGAGCGAACGGGCGATGTGGCAAGGGCAACATGCCGAGCGCCCTTATGTACTGGTGGTGCAGCCTACCGCTGTCGATCCTTCACGTGCGCCTGAGGGCAAACATATTGGGTGGGCATATTGCCATGTACCGCACGGTTCAACCCACGATATGACGGCGCAGATTGAAGGGCAGATCGAACGGTTTGCTCCCGGTTTTCGCGATGTGGTGCTGGCACGACGGACCCACCACGCGCAGGAAATGCAGCACTACAACGCCAATTACATCGGCGGTGACATCAATGGTGGTGTACAGGATTTACGCCAGTTGTTTACTCGTCCTGCTATCCGCCTTAATCCGTATACTACACCCGCGAAGAATATTTTCATCTGTTCGTCTTCTACGCCACCCGGTGGTGGTGTACACGGTATGAGCGGTTACTACGCAGCACAAGCGGCGCTTAAGCAGCTTAACTAACCATTGGTGCTAGTTGCTTGAGGGTAATTAGTACAGCAACGCAGCCCTCATCCCCTGCCCCTTCTCCCAGCGGTAGAAGGGGAAATACGCTCGTCTTGAAAAGTCCCTCTACCTTTGGGAGAGGGATTTAGGGTGAGGGCGTCCTGCGAACTAGCACCAATGGTTAACTAGTTTGGCTGCCTTTGCGTTGCAGACCACAGCGCAAGTTGCTCGATCACATAGTCCGCTTCTGTGTGCGTAAGCGCAGGAAATAGGGGCAAACTTAAGACTTCGTGCGCTGCTTGCTCGGTATGCAGCAGGCTTACCGCAGTTTTGAGTCGTCCCCGATAGGCGGGCTGAAGGTGTGCCGGAACCGGATAATGTACGGCAGTGCCTATCGCATTCTCTGTCAGATGTGCTTGCAGGTCTGCACGATGCGAAACACGAACCACATACTGATGGTAACAATGCGTTGCCCATGTCATCTCTACAGGTAGGCGCAAGGTAGTTTGTTGCAGACCTGCAGTATAGCATTTTGCTAATTCGCGCCGTTTAGCATTTTCTTCATCCAGATGGCGCAATTTCACGCGCAGGATGGCGGATTGCAGCTCATCGATACGGGAGTTAGCACCAGCAACTTGACTGATCCGATTGGCATCCCAGCCATATTGACGCAGCATCCGCGCCGTAACGGCAATTTCGGGATCGCTGCACACGATCATGCCAGCATCACCTAACGCGCCAAGATTCTTCGTGGGATAGAAGCTGAAGGCGGCAGCAGCGCCGAAACTACCGACCTTACGCCCTTTGTACTCCGTGCCATGTGCCTGTGCGCAATCTTCGATCACGCACAAGTGATGGCGTTTGGCGATTGCCATGACTGCGTCCATATCCGCTGGATGACCGTAAAGATGAACAGGTACGATGACACGAGTGCGATCCGTTATTGCCTGTTCTATCTGAGCAGGATCGATAGTGAATGTATGCGGATCAATATCGACCAATACTGGAACTGCGTCCGCTAATTCGATAGCGGCGACTGTGGCAATGGCAGTATGGGAGACTGTAATTACTTCTGCGCCTGCGCCAATGCCGCAAGCGCGAAGTGCAAGTGTAAGTGCATCCGTGCCGCTGCCGACACCGATCCCATACACAGCGCCTAGATATGTCGCAAATTCTTCTTCAAAGGCAACTGTTTCATCGCTCAGGATGTAGCGTCCTCGCTCAAGGAACAGCGCTATTGCGCGATCTATCTCCTCTTTGTAAGTCTGATAGCTGGCATGTGGGCTAGTCTGGGGAATTGGCGAGAGCGACATCAAGACTCTGTTTGTGTGGTGTATTGCTGGAAATATTTACTGTAGTAATCGAGTGTTCGCTTAATTCCATCACTCATAGTAATTTCGGGTTGCCAGCCCGTCGCCTGTTGAAATGCGCTAAAGTCAGCGTAATAATCGCCAATATCAATCGCCTTACGATCAGCCGGAAAGGGAATTTTTTCATAACTTCCCCGACCATAGATGGTAGTCATAAGCTGCGCCAGTTGTTCCAGACTCAGCACCTCCGTGCCGCCGAGGTTAAAGGTCTTGCCGTGCGTGCCGTTAGCAGTAGCCGCCAGTAAGAGCGCATTCACCACGTCATCCACGTAATTAAAATCGCGTAGCTGCGCACCATCCCCGAATATCTGTATCGGTACATCCTGAAGCAAGTGGCTGATCCAGATACCCAAAAATGTCTGGCGGGCATCCTTAATGCGCATTCGTGGTCCATATGTATTCGTCAGTCGCAGCGCACAAATCTGCATGTTATAGACCTGACTGAACAGCGTATGGTACAGTTCTCCCGCCAGCTTATTGATGCCGTTTATATCTACAGGCTCTAGCGGATGATCTTCGTTCACAGGCAAGTAGCGTGGTTTGCCATACATCTGGCGCGTGCTGGCAAAGACAATGCGAATGGCTGGATTTCGCTGCCGACACGCTTCCAAAATCGAAAGTTGGCTGCGACAGTTAATCTCGAGGTCGGTAAAGGGATCGGTCATTGAGTCAAGGTGACTCGTCTGCCCCGCTAAATTAAAGAGATAATCTTTGTCCTGAACAAGATAGCTTAAGCCATATCTATCACGCACGTCGGAAATATTCAGCGCGATGCGGTTTTCATAGCCAGCCAGATTGAAAAGATTGCCGCCGTATTCAGGGATCAGACTATCCATCACGGTGACGTGAGCGCCAATTTCACACAAACGGATCGCCAACGTAGAGCCGATGAAACCAGCACCACCCGTGATCAGCACCTTAGTTCCCACTAGTTTTTCATGAGGAACAGCAGATGAAGTTTTAAGTGAACTAAAGCTAACTGTCATTATTAAGCCATGTTTGTTGCGGCATAAATTGGCTTAATACTGCCGCGAAGAAACCGTCTCGCCAGTGGGGAATGGCAGTGCTTTACGTTGAGGCACCAGTTCCAGCCATAAGCTGAATAGCGCTTTGAATGTTTGGACAAGATGGCGCACGCGGAAGAACTGAGAACGCCCATAAACGCGAGGATAATGTGGCACACCTACTTCTACAATATTGAAGCCATTTGACTGAACTTTTTTGACCAATTCAATGCAAATAACACCGCTCTCATGCTGCAAGTTAATATGCTCGAAAATACGGCGACGCATAAGACGGAAGTCGCAGTCAACATCGCGGACTTTCAGCCCAAACGCCTGTTTAACTAATGCGTGGTACAGCCCACCTAAAAACTGCCGCACAAGGGAGTCGTTGCGATTAAGTTTATAGCCCTGTACCAGATCGACCTTTTCCGTCAACAGCGGATACAAACGGCGTAAATCGCGGATGTCATATTGCGCATCACCATCCGTGTAGAACACTAACTCTTTGGTGGCGGCGGCAAAACCAGAGCATAAAGCGCCACCGTATCCTCTATTGCGGGTATGATGGATCACACGAACACGGGGGAATTCCTGCGCTAAACGGTTCAGTACATCTGCAGTGTAGTCAGCACTACCATCATTGATAACGATGATCTCGTAGTCATCCGTTAGTTCCTCCAGAACCATCATGGCAGAAATCACCATACTGGCAATTGTGCCGCCGTCATTGTATGCCGGAAAAAATACACTGATACTGGGACGGGATTTGCTATGCACTATGAAAATTCCTGTAGTTTGTACTCGTTCGATTGGTAGTTACCTTAAGCCAACTGGCTGAGTTTCGTCCTTAACTTAACTTTAAGAGGCGGTTCTGTTACGGGTTTGGAAGCTACACCGATCACAGAAACGCCGAACGGGAGGCTATGTCCGCCTCCGATCCAACGCGCCTCTAGGAATAGCAGTCGGAAAAGTAGCTCGTTCAACAGGTGCGGTGTGGGACGGACATCCGAGGCTGACACGGTTGACGGCGGGGTTGAAGATGATCGGAAGCGAATGACAAGCGATTGCAGCCGACGAAAGACATATATTAGTGGCATCAACACTGTATTGGCATAGGTTGTTCGTTGAGGCAGCAGCCCAACATCTTGTAACATTTGACGCAATTCGGCGGCAGTGTAGCGGCGTATTCCGTGAACTACCTCATCGTGATGACCACGCAGCATCGTCAATGCAGGCAGCCGAATAAGCAGCACGCCGCCGGGACGCAACACACGTGCTAATTCTGCTAACGCCTGCCTATCATCCTGTACTTCACGACAATACAACACGTCAAATGAAGTAATGACATCAAATGATGCTTCGGCATATGGCAGCGCATGAACACTTGCCTGCATTAAACACCCAACCTGATCCGCTTGCGCTTGCAGTGCATAAGTGAGCGCCAGCGCAGAGTAGTCTATGCCATAGGCGATGCCCCATTGCGATAACGGCGTAAGATTGCCTCCTACACCACAACCAGCATCAAGGATTTTTAACGAGCCGCTGTTTGGGTTAGGAAGTGCTGGAGCGAGCAGTTTGTACGTGATTTCGCGCATTCCGCGATACCACCAGTGCGTTGGCTCCTGCTCAAATAGCTCCGCATATGCCGCCGTGTCCATGATTATTGCCCGGTCATGGCTGTTCGATCAGTACTGGGGTTATTTTGCTTACTGTTCTGTTCCTGCTCGTCTCGTAAGGGGTCCAGCCGCAACAACAGTTTGCTTAAACTGACACCACCTGCATTCAGCCGTTTATATTTTGGTTTTTGAATGAATCGATCCAATCGCAGCAAATAGGCGATACAAAATAAAATGGTAAGGGCGGTAATCGTGCTGCCTCTGAAGAATGATTGCGGCAAATACTGAAACTTAATAGCGAATGTTTTCGCTTCACGGGGCAGCAACACACCAACCTGACCGCCTACAGACTCGATCTTGGCAGGCACGTCATCAATGAATACAGACCAACCGGGATATGCTAATTCTTGTACCGTGACGACAATATCTGCATCGGTGCTGCCCTGTACCAGCAAGCCAATCCGATCATAATCGCGGGCATAGGCGCTAATCGGGTGGGTAAGTTCTACAGGCAGCATACCGGGGTTACTATCCAGATTGCTCCTGTCCACCCACCACGCGTAACTATAAGCATCTTCACGTTGATACAAGCAAGGCAGGTTATTCGTATACTGATTAGCACTTTCCAGAAGTGGCGTATAGCCGTAACGTTCCATCCAACCTTCGTCATAATGGGTAATCCCAATTGCAAATCGTGGCAAAAACTGTGCCAACCCATCGCTGATCGGTATCAGCGACGTATGGTACAACGTTGGTGGAATGGGTCTGGCGTGGTAGAAATCGGAAGCAACCCAGCCATGACGCACTTCATTACGCAAATAGGTGTACACATTCTGGTAATCTAGCGTCCAAACGGATAGTTCTTCCTGCGGATATTGCGTACGTAGCCATGTAATGCAAGTGTCTTCAAATTCGTTCTCAGGTTCAACAAAAAAACCACCCCAACTTGCGTGCCACTGGCGGTTCACTTCATAAGCGGCGATGAAAGTGGGGACGATTAGCAGAAGGGCAAACCCAAAGCGCAGGGCTATGCGTCTGCCAGCACTAGCAACCCAAGCCCCGCTCGCCCAGATAGGCTTCTTTACTAAGTAATACCAGACAAAATCAACTACAAACGCGATAATGACCGCCAACCACAGCGAAGACATCGCTAAAACGCGTGCCACATGGCGAAACTGCGTCGCTAACGGGATAACCTCGTAAGATAGTTCGATAAATGGGTTTTGCCCCGCCCCCCATAACGTACAAAAGATGAAGATCGCTGCTGCGCCAAGCAACACTTTCCAGCGAAAGGGCGACAGCTTCACGCCACGACTATTCCACACCACCACGACAGCCAGTGCGCCGATGATCAACACGTACCAGTAGGGGCTGACATAGCTGTAATAGCTGTTCGCGGTTCCCGGCGGAAAGTAGTCGGGATTATTGAGAACTTTTTCCCCGCTAAAATACTGCTGCATGATGATGCCGAGGTCAGCTTGATAATCTGCCTCAATCGAGGACTCGCCAATGTTGTCACGTTTGTTCCACAGGGGTAGAAACGTAATCGCGCTTAGACATAAGGTGAGAACAAAGGCAAAAAGTATTGCACCTAGCCGCGACGAGCAGAATTGCCAGTGACGCCGGATGACACCATTCACCTGTGAGGTTTTTATTTCTAC
>CAZBPB010000025.1:10724-13706 GCA_964493565.1 uncultured Pleurocapsa sp.
AGCAATCCAACCGTGAGCACTACGGCAGGTGGATACCATGGAATGCCCGTCCAGAATATAAGGGCAAAAGCGAGGGCAGTCAAAACGGCGGGCCATCGCTTGTATCCTCTGAATATCGCTACTACGCCGGTAAAAATCCACGGAAAATAAGCCTGACTGGCAAAGATTGCATAATGCCCATCGGCTAGATAGGAGTGCATATTGCCTTTGCCAATGCACAGCAAGCCGAGGAGGACTCTGGCTAAGACGCCAAAGCCAAGTACCCTGCCTAACGCCCAACCACCTAATCCGGCAATCGTGGCAGTTAAGATCGTGCTAATTTTGATGCCGTTGTGTGGACCGTAAACTAGACTGGGTAAAGTCAGAAAGGGGTTAAAGGTGAATGAAACAGGATTTTCTACTAAGGGATCGCCAAATTCCATGTAGGGTTGCCACAAAGGAATATAGCCCTTCTCTGGCAACAAATTGGCAATCGAATACGCGGTTCGGGTGAGGTATTCCAGTTCCCCGCCCCCCAGCCGCTTTTGCGGATCGAAGTCAGCGTAGACGGATGCGGCAAATATGCTGGCAATGACGATTAATAGAATTTCGGTAAAGAGTATGGGAAAAGAAGTAGAAGGGAGTTGTGTATCCGAGCGCGAGTCCAGCACGTTAAAATAATCCAGCAAGAATGCAATGTGGTACTGTGGTAGAAACCAGAGTGAGCATAAAGCAGATGTTCAATGTCCGTCCTTAACTGGACTTAAGAACACCTTAAGGCAACCTTAAGAAGGTTCTATCGATCTAGATTGAGAGATTTAGCCTGCTGAGAAACTCTACAATGAAAAAAAATATTCTAATCATCGATGATGACACCTTAATGACACGCAGTCTAACCTTTAGCCTTGAGCAGGCAGGCTATGCAACGATGACGGCTGCCACTGCCGAAGACGGTCTAGCGATCTTAAAGAGCAAATTGCCCGACGCCATTTTGCTAGACATCGGACTGCCGGGAATGGATGGCTTAGAGGCGTTACAGGTCTTTCGTCAGGAAACACACGCACCCGTTATTTTTGTCACAGCACGTCGCCGTGAACTCGATGAAATTCTGGGCTTGGAATTAGGTGCAGACGACTACATCGTAAAACCGTTCGATACGGACGTGCTGCTGGCGCATTTGAAATCTGTACTACGCCGTACAACGATGAGCCATACTCCAACGATACTTCCGCATCCGCTACAAGTAGGCGATCTCAGCATTGATCCCAACAGCCATTCTGTAAAAGTCGCGGAGCGAGTAATTGAGTTAGCGCCCAAAGAATTTGATTTGCTGTTGGCGCTGGCACAAAATGCGGGCAGTGTAGTAAGCGTCGAGCGGCTATTGAAGCAAATCTGGGGAGCACATTGGATTGGCGAAAGCCAGACGATCTACGTTCATATACGCTGGCTGCGTGAAAAAATTGAGGAAAATCCGGCGCAACCACAACGCCTGCTAACCGTGAAAGGGGTTGGCTACAAACTTGTGCCCGTTGCTGCTTCTCACCAACGGGAGATCAAAGATGCTCCATAAGCTGCGCACACGCCTGATCCTAAGTCATGCCCTGCTTCTTGTTGTTCTAGCAACGTTGTTAGTGCCGATCATTCTATATTTGTTGAACTCCCAATATTCACTTGAAAATCGGTTGGAAGAACTAGAGCGGCAAGCCGATCTGATTGTAGAGTTTGGCGAAGGCGATCCTGCCATTTGGCAAGATGTTGACAGTGCTAACGCGTTGGTGCAGCGCATTAGCCCTTACCTTGATTCGCGGGTGATGATTCTGGATAGCAGAGGCAACCTATTGTCTTCTAGCTTATCCACAGACGAGCCGCGCATTGGTCAATATCTGAATGCAGACGTAATACAACAAGCACAACAGGGTAAAGTTGGGTGGGAAGTAGATTTCAACCCATTCATGCAAAAGCGCATTCTTGATGTAGCCCAACCAGTGTTCAATGCCAGAGGCGAAATTATTGGCATCCTGCGTTTTTCATACGATATTGCTGAATTAGAGCAACCCGTTATTCCGCTGCGCATTACCGTCTTCGTCGCCTTGTTTGTCGGCATTATCACCACGCTGGTGTTGAGTTTTGTCTTATCCCGTTCTCTAAATTCGCCCCTTTCTCGCCTCACTAATGCCGTGATGTCGCTGATGTCTGGTTCAATACAGATTAAACCCGTTCCAGAAACCGGACCAGACGAGGTACGCACCGTAGCCATTAGCTACAACCAACTGATAAAGCGCCTGCAACAGGCAGAGCGGGATCGCAGTCTGCTATTGGCAAACATTGTTCATGAGCTAGGCACTCCTCTGGGTGCTATCAAGTCGGCGATACATGCGCTGAAAAGTGGCGCGATCTCAGACGTTCAGTTGGCGCGGGAACTGCTACTCGGCATTACCGGGCAACTTGAACAACTTGGACTCCTCATCGACGATTTGACCTTGCTAGGGGAAACGGAAATCCGCGAGCTGATCATTAATCGAGATTGGATCGATCTGACGGAAATGGTTCGTTCTGAATGCCAGACGTACAAACATCTCGTTGCTGACAAGCAAATCCAGCTCGTTTGTCAGGTCGTTAATGAGCCGATCATCGTCTACGCTGATGCAATTCGCGTCCACCAAATCCTCGCTAACTTGCTGCAAAATGCATATAAGTACATGGCGACAAAAGGATGTATCAATGTATCCGTTGAACGGGAGTTGCTCAACGGCATTCCTACAAATATTCTCATCCATGTTCAAGATAACGGTCCCGGCATTCCTAATGACGAGCAAGAAGCAATTTTTCAACCGTTATATCGCAGTCCCCGACAGCGGCGGTTGCAACAAGGGATGGGCATTGGCTTGGCATTAGCGAGACGGTTAGCAAGGGCGCATGGTGGTGAGCTGGTGGTGAGCAGTGAACTCGGCAAAGGGGCAACCTTTACGCTGCGTTTACCAGCGATTCAGGCTGATATTTGAG
>CAZBPB010000025.1:13716-17292 GCA_964493565.1 uncultured Pleurocapsa sp.
CAGTATCACCTAAGCGATGCACTTATATTGGCTGCTCACTCCATGCTGCTAACAAATGCGCGGGAGTTGATCACCACTTAGCATATCCAAGATGCGGATCGCGCCGATAGGACTTCTGAGTGTCACGCGCTGGTCGCTATCTGGCTGAACACTGCCAATTTGCTTGGCATTAGCGCCGAGGATCGCCAGCGTGCGTGGTGCATCTTCAGGTGGGACAAAAGCGATAAAGCGCCCTTCATTAGCAACATAGAAAGGGTCTAGTCCAAGAATTTCACATGCGCCGCGTACATCTTCAGTGACAGGCACACTTTCTTGCTCAATGTGGATGTGGAGGTTGGCACTATCAGCAATTTCACATAACGCACTTGCCAGCCCGCCACGCGTCAGGTCGCGCAGGCAGTGAATGTCGATGTCTGCCTCTAGCAGCGCCATGATCGACTCAGTCAGGGGGGCGCAGTCGCTCTCAATCAAGCTCTCGAATTCTAGCCCCTCACGCACTGCCATGATCGCCATGCCATGCCGCCCTACATCGCCGCTAACAATCACTGCGTCGCCGGAACGTACCGACTGTGGTGCAATTGACAGCGAATGCTCGATCACACCGATGCCCGCTGTGTTGATAAAAAGACCATCTCCTTTCCCTTTATCAACAACCTTTGTGTCACCCGTGACAATTTGCACTCCCGCTACCCGTGCTGCCCGCTGCATGGACTGCACTACACGCTGAAGTGTGTCCATCGGTAAGCCTTCTTCAATGATGAAGCCAGTGCTCAGGAACAAGGGACGAGCACCACACATGGCAAGGTCATTCACCGTACCATTCACTGCCAGCGTGCCAATATCGCCGCCGGGGAAAAACAGAGGATGTACCACATAAGAGTCCGTAGTAAACGCCAACCGCGAACCATTGATGGTTAGTGCCGCGCCATCATGAGCCGTATTCAATACCGGATTGGCGAAGGCGGGCATAAACACCGATTCCAAGAGGCGGTGCATGGCTCTGCCACCACTGCCGTGCGCCAGCAGCACCGTTTGGTCATCTATGCGTGGAAGCGGACAGGACAGCGCAAAGTCAGCCATGAGTTACCTCCATCCGACGGTAACGATAATAGGCGGCACAAGCCCCTTCAGATGAAACCATCGTCGCGCCGAGGGGATGTTCCGGCGTACAGCGTGTACCGAAGGCGGGACAGTCGAAGGGCTTGCATTTGCCTTGTAACACTACTCCACTGATGCACTCCGCGCTTTCTTCGGCGGTGTACTCTAAGAGACCGAACCGTTGTTCAGCATCAATTCCCGCGCAGCCCCAACCCACTGTAAGGAAGTTCGCCGATGCCACGCCATTTACGCGGCACCACTTGGAAAACTTCTCGCATCAGTTGCTGTGCGGGCAGGTTGCCTTCACGCCGCACGCAGCGAGCGTATTGATTTTCAACCTCAGCCCGACCACTTTCAAGCTGTTGTACAACCATGAAAATGCCTTGCAAAATGTCGAGCGGCTCGAAGCCAGTGACGACGAAAGGAACGCGGTATTTCTCTGCTAGCGGAAAGTATTCTTCGTAGCCAACCACAGCGCAGACATGCCCCGCTGCTAGAAAGCCATTGATGCGGCTATCTGGCGCACCGAGGATGGCTTCGATAGCGGGCGGCACAAGTACGTGGAATACGAGGATGCTAAAGTTGCGGATACCTTGACGTGCCGCCTGATGCACCGCCATCGCATTGGCTGGCGCGGTAGTCTCAAAGCCGACAGCAAAGAAAACTACTTGCTTATCGGGGTTTGTCTGTGCGATTTTGAGCGCATCCAGCGGTGAATAGACCATGCGGACATCACCACCACGCGCCTTAGTTGACAGCAGATCGCCCTGTGTACCCGGCACACGCAGCATGTCACCGAATGAAGTAAAAATCACTTCAGGTTGTCCGGCAATCGCAACAGCTTTGTCGATTAACTCAATGGGAGTGACGCATACCGGGCAACCCGGTCCGTGCAACAATGTGATCTGCGGCGGCAGCAGTTCATCCACACCGAACTTGATGATAGCGTGCGTCTGACCGCCACAAACTTCCATGATCGTCCACTCGCGGGTGACGAGTCGGGCAATAGCGCGGGCAAGATGGTGCGCGGATTGGGCGTCCCGGTATTCGTCAATGTATTTCATGGCAACACTGGTCGATAGTTTGAAAGCACTTTCATATATTGAGCGCGCTCATAGGCAGATGGGTCTTCAGCATGCCGCTGACTTAATGCGCCACGAAGTTGCTCCACCGACTCGTAGTCATGTTCGTTCATCCATGTGCGCAGTTCTTGCTCCACTGTTTGCAGGTGATTGCTGCCGTGTCGAAGCAGCGCCGACGCCATCATGGTGATGGTTGCACCCGCGAGGATCATTTTCACTGCATCCTGCCCGGTATGAATGCCGCCTGTCGCGGCTAGATCGGCGCGAATCTGCCCGTAAAGAATAGCAATCCAGCGCATTGGCAAGCGTTGCGCCTGCGGGGTACTAAGCAGAAGATGCGGGCGGACTTCTAGCATTTCTAGATCAATGTCCGGTTGGTAGAAGCGGTTGAACAAGACCAAGCCTGCTGCGCCTGCCTCATCAAAACGTTTTGCCATATTTGCCATGTTGCTGAAAAACGGACTCAGCTTAACAGCAACCGGAATGGCAACGGCACTGCACACGGCACGAACTACATCGAGCGCATTGTATTCGACTTGCGATCCGGGCACATTCGGGTCAGTCGGCAAGCTATACAAATTGAGTTCTAAGGCATCAGCACCAGCCCCCTCAATTTCCTTCGCAAATTTGACCCATTTACCCGGCGTCGTCCCATTCAGGCTACCAATGATAGGTATATGTACCGACGCCTTTGCCCGACGGATGAGGTCGAGATAGCCTTGCGAATTGACGCGATATTCCTGTGGCTCTGGAAAGTACGACAGCGCTTCGGCGTAGCTTTCCGTGCCATAGGTGAGGAAGTGATCGAGTGCTAGCTGCTCTTGCTGAAGCTGCTCCTCAAACAGGGAGAACAAGACTACCGCCCCGGCTCCAGCGTCTTCCAGCCGCTTGATGCCGTCTAGTGTCTCCGAAAGTGGTGACGCTGAAGCGACCAGTGGCGAACGCAAGGTGAGTCCTAGATACTTCGTTGTTAAGTTCATGCTATCCTCCGTGTCCGTTACCAGCCGCACCGAACGGACGTGATGCTAAATATTCATACAGTGCCCAACGGGTGTTCACGTCGCCCTGTGCTTCTTCAAACAACACTGCCGCCACCTCTGGCTTGGTCATTTCAAGCATCTTGAAGCGGTTTTCCATCCGCAGGTATTCACGCAGCGGCAATTTCGGTGCGCGCGAGTCTAGTAACAGGGGATTTTCACCCGCACCAGCGCGATCAGGATGATAGCGGTACAGCAACCATTGTCCGGTATCCACAGCAGCCTTGTGATCTTTGAGCGCTGTCTTCATGTCAATGCCATGTGCGATGCAGTGGCTATAGGCGATGATGAGCGATGGTCCATCGTAGGCTTCTGCTTCGATGAAAGCACGTAACGTTTGTTCGTCTTTCGCACCCATC
>CAZBPB010000025.1:17302-17726 GCA_964493565.1 uncultured Pleurocapsa sp.
TACCCGTGCCACATACACATTGCCATAGCTCATAGCGATTAGTCCGAGGTCTTTCTTTGCAGCAGGTTTGCCACCCGCAGCGAACTTGGCGACCGCCGCACGGGGCGTTGACTTGGACATTTGCCCGCCCGTATTGGAGTAGACTTCGGTATCCAACACAAGGATATTGACGTTGCGCCCGCTTGCCAGCACGTGATCTAGCCCGCCGAAGCCGATGTCGTAGGCCCAGCCGTCGCCACCGACGATCCACACATCGCGCTTGACTAGCGCATCTGCCAGTTCGTACAGATGTTGAGACTCTGGCGTGTGAAGTGTTTGCAGCTTTTCTTTCAAGGCAGTCACCCGTTGACGTTGCTCGAAGATGTTTGCTTCATCCGTCTGCTTGGCGGTGAGCAATTCTTCCGTCAGCAACCCGCCGATTTCG
>CAZBPB010000026.1:0-3221 GCA_964493565.1 uncultured Pleurocapsa sp.
ACAAAATCTGCGGTGTTTTTGTTTAAGCGTTGTTCCAGTTCACTCGCTCGCTTCCGGAACCTTGTCGTTGTTGTCCCCATGCTTGGTTTCAAGCCATTTCTGTGATTCTGCCCAGGAAGCATCTAGTGACTCGCCCAATCCCGGAGTTGCCGGGAACACGTTCTCCCGTCCGATCTCGTCAAGCACTTTTGTCTTTTCCAAAATGGCCATCGGGTGCGCTTCAACGCCTGCCAGTATCAGACGGTTGCCACCTGCCTTGGTCTTTCGTATGAACAAACTTAGCTGCTTGAGGAATGTCGTGTGAACATCATTATTCCCACGAACATGCCAGATGATGACCGCATTGCTCACACCTGAAAGTGACGGCATTCGACTCATAGCGGCGGGCACTTCGGCGAAAAAGTTGGCGCCCTGATAAGCAATGATAGTCGCCTGATTGGATGGAAATACGGTGGGTACGGGCTTTTCCTGCCAGTAGCCATTCTCGCCCTTCACATACTGGAATAGCCGACCATTAGATGCGGACGCTTTAATGAACAGCACCATTGACAAGCCTGCGCCAAGGAAAATAGTGTATTGTAGGGGGATGAATAATGCGGAAATGAAGGTTAGCAAACCTGCCGCCGTTGCACCCGGAGATGTTAGCAGCACCAGCTTTGCGCTCGGAATACGCGCTGCAATCAACTCTCCACCGATGACAAATAACAATCCTGCAATCACGGAAAGTGGCACGAGTTCAGCAAGGCTGCCGAAAAGTAGCAAGATAAGCCCTAGCCATACGCCTGCAAGAATACCTGCCCAGCGCGATTTTGAGCCTGCCTCTACGCAGATACCGGTGCGCGAAAGCGAGCCGCCAGTTCCCATAGATTGAAAAAAGCTGCCGAATAGATTTCCGAGTCCTTGCCCGATGAAATCGCGGCTGGCGCTGGCCGTAGTGCCGTCCGGGTTTGGATAAGCAGTGCTAATCCCCGCGCCCTGCACCAGTGCCACCAAGGCTACTGAGACGGCGCCCAAAGCTAGCTGCGGAATGAGTTGAAAAGCGGGCAATTCGGGGGTAGGTAGGCTGTTGGGAATAGTAGCGATACTGCCAACTAAGGGCACATTGATCTTAAAAATGAAAACGACCAGCGACATAATCCCCATTGTGAAAATGGCTGCCATTCTTTCCGTTTTCTTGAAGCGTTTGAAGGCTAGCATCAGGATAATGGTGCTTACCGAGACAGCAACGATGGTCAAATTCCATTGAGGGATGTTGACAATCCAGTTCAGTATCTCCGTTAATTTGTTACTGCCAGTTGGGTGATAGCCAGAGAAATCTTCCAACTCGCCAACGATAATGAGCAGAGATGCGGCTGCCACAAACCCGGTCATTACTGCGTTGGATACAAAATTGACGAGGCTGCCCAGTCTTAGCAGCCCCATGATGAACATTGTCGCGCCAACCAGGAAAGTGACCGCAAACAATGCGGCGGGCATCTGATTTGATTGAATGCCGGCTGTTTCTAACACGCTAGCGGTTGAAATGGCGATGGCGCTCGTTAGTGTGCTGATCATCAGGATCGTGCCGGTTGAAAGCGATGCAACTATCGTCGCTACAATACCCGAGTACAAGCCGAATAATGGGTTTACGCCGGCAAGCTGGGCATAGGCCATCCCTTCCGGAACACTGAATAATCCCGTAGCAAAGCCAGCGACTACGTCAGATTTCAGGTTTTTGGGGTCTGGTTTCAAAGATTGCGCATAGTTTTTGATATCCACGATAAACTCTCCCCTCAAAGAGTGTCGGCCCGCGCGGTGGGCGTAGGAAAAGCGCATATTACTCTAGGATGTATGTTGACTGCGAGGATCATGGTTGTACCCATAACCGGGCGCTAGATAATCAACAACGCCATCAAAGCGAAAGAGGGTTACAGCCTCTTCCCTTATTGCCACGGATCTCGAAAAGTAAATTTGAAGATTCGATGTGGCAGTGCGATGCTTCCTAGTTGCCCCGTTTTAAGCCTGAGTCAGTGTAACGCACGCTAACTTATTAGGCAATAAATACGTGGTTGTAAGAACTCATACTTTGTCGGGGTATTACGCAGAGACTGCCAGTTTAAGCGGTGACACGCCCGGTATAACGCGGAATCGCCAAAGTTACCCTTGTCATACCGGGTAACTTGGCTACAATTCCATTTCGTAAATTCACATGAATTTAGGCGACGTGGCTCAGCGGTTAGAGCGATTCACTCATAATGAATAGGTCGATGGTTCGAATCCATCCGTCGCCAAAGACAAACCCACCCGATACGGTGGGTTTTTTCGTGCTTAAACGCCTTTTACCAACGCAACCGCAAAGCCATCATAGCCCTTGCTGCCTACTGTTTGTATTCCGGTCATGGTTACACGCGGGTCGTCCTTGAACGCATCAATGAATCGCTGTATTCCCTTCACGCTTGTATCTGTGCTGTTAGGGTTGGTCACTTCCCCTTTACGCACGATGTTATCCACTACAATCAAGCTTCCGGGGCGGGTCATCTTCAGCGCCCACTGAAAATACTCGGTAGTGCTGGTTTTATCCGCATCAATGAATATAAAGTCAAAAGGCTCGCGTCCTTCGTCTGCTAACAAAGGAAGTGTATCCAGCGCGCTTCCCACCCTGATATCTACGATCTCGCTCAAGCCAGCGCGGGCAATATTCTCCTGTGCAACTGACGCATGTTTCGGGTCAATCTCAAGCGTGATCAGCGTGCCATCATCAGGCAGCGCCCGCGCTAGCCAGATGGTGCTGTACCCGCCCAGCGTACCCACTTCCAGAATTGAACGCGCGCCAATCGCTTGCGCCAGAACCGCCAGCAGTTTCCCCTGATTTGGCGCAACCTGAATAGACGGTAACTGCGCTTCATCAGACGCTTTTAACGCCGCATCCAGCGCTTTATCAGACGGCGCCAGCGTATCACCGATATAGCTGTCAACCGCCGTCCATAATTCCTGCGACATACTTCCTCCAAACGACATACTGAAACTCAAAACTATGTATTTTCTGTCTCATCCCTAATCGAAAGATCATGCCATGTCTCGCGGCGGCGAGAGACAAACGCGTATTTACCAGTTTGGTCAATCACGATTTCAGGCGGACGTAACCGGGCATTGTAATTTGACGCCATCACTGCGCCGTACGCGCCAGCGGTCAAGATCGCCAGATAGTCGCCAGCTTCAACAGGCGGCAGCAAGACATCCTC
>CAZBPB010000026.1:3231-11716 GCA_964493565.1 uncultured Pleurocapsa sp.
GGATTCGCAAACTGGCCCGGCAATTGTGATTGGCTTTGGCGCGCCCTCGCGTGGTGTAAGCGGTACAATCGCTTGATATGCGCCATACAGCATCGGGCGGATGAGTTCGGTCATACCGGCATCGGTAATTGCAAAGGTCTTATTCCCCTGCTGCTTCACGTATAACACCCGTGTGAGCAGTATGCCCGCACTGGCAACAATAGAGCGCCCCGGTTCGAAAATCAAACGCAATCCGCCGATCATAGGCATTAGCTGGCTGGCAAATTCCTGCGGTGAGGGCAGGGTGACATTCGCAGCGTAAGCTGCGGGGAAACCGCCGCCGAGATTCAATGTGTTGATAGAGGGATATGCCTTTGCCAGTGTTAACGTATTTGCCACTGCCTGTATTGTGGCATTTGTATCGCCAAGCTGGCTGCCAATGTGAATGTGCAACCCTTCAAAGCGTATGTTCGGGTATTGGCTGCTATTCTCCAGAATGTGACGAATATCCGCCCCGGTCAGCCCGAATTTAGCAGTATGATGTCCGGTGGCGATCCGCTTGTTTGTGTTGGCGGCAACATCCGGGTTATAGCGCAGCGCCGCACGAACGACAGTCGCTAGTTCTGCGGCAACGGCGTTGATCGCAGTGACTTCAGCGACATTCTCAATATTTATCCAGCCGATGCCGCGTGAGATGGCATAGTAAAGTTCACCAATGGTTTTGCCTACCCCAGCGAACACAATGTTTTCTGCCCGCGCTCCGGCCTTTCGTGCCAAATGAATTTCTCCTGCGCTCACTGTATCCACACCGGTGCCAGCCGCGATCAGCGCCGCCAGAACTGCTGGATTGTTATTTGACTTGACGCTGAAGTGAACTTCTGCATCGGGAAACGCATCTTGCAGAACATGGTAGTTTTCCTGTATCCGCTTCAGACTGTAAACATAGGTAGGGGTTCCATGCTCGATTGCGATTTGCGAGAGGTTTATCCCGTCACAATGCAAGTGTCCATCAACATAGCGCACTGTATGGTCAAGCGGAGCGCGCTCTATTTCGGAAACCGGCGCTGCCGGGAGTGTTGTTGGTGCGCTGAGCCGGTGAAATTGATTTAAGGCAATATCAAGCTGACCCACCACCGCCGTGATCAACCGCTGATCGCCACTGGTGAACCATGCTTCCCGCCCGATAATGACATCGCCATCTTGTAAGGTTCCTGCATCCAGCGGAGCAGCCAGAAGCAGTAATTCGGTTTGCCCGTCCGGTGTTGGCAGAATTTGCGCTGATTTGATTGGCGCCGCGTCGTTTGCGATTTTTATCAGCGCTTCCGGGGCTAAGCCGCGGTGGTTGATGCTGCTGCGTATAGTGCTTTGGTGGGAGACTGGCGATGTAATCAACACAAGATCGGCATCAAAATCATCAGCAAGATACTGTGCCAGCGCATTCAGAAAACTATCCTGATTTTCATGTTGACTGCACAACTGTGATACGGCATGCAGGGCATTGAGTTCGCGTTCGCGCTGTGCTAGTTTCCAGATAGTGCGCGCCTGTATAACGGCAGAATCGATCTGTTTTTCAGCAATTTCCAGCAATCTCAACGAGCGTTCATTAAAGTTGTGCTGATGGCTGACTAGAATGATCCCGCCTAATGGCTGGCTGCGCAGCGCGATCTGCGTGCCGATAGCATTTTCCCAGTATGGGTTTTCAATCGGGGCGGGTGTTGCCTGCAAAATGGCAGCGCGGCATAAATCGAGCGCCTCTCCTTGCTCAAGGTTATCAATAATTACTGCTTCCGGCTCGCTGCCACGCTCTTCGAGCAAAATGAGGGCGCCGCCGTCAGCATCAAAGTGTTGTACCAGTAGGCGCAAAATATCGCTAAACATTTGCGCCGCGCTTTCCGGAACGCCTACTGAATCGCGAATACGATCCAGTGCCAGTGTAAGGTTGAGCGCGTCATTGTGCTGATCTGAATCTTTATGCATGGGAAAAGGCCGTCATAAACCAACGTTAGAATAATTGGCTGAGAATTTTCGTCCTCATTTTACGTATTAGTGATCAGGCGCTGAACAGGCGTTAGCCCTACTTTACGCGAAACCAGTATTGCGGTGCGTGGGTGCGCGTATTATCCTCAGAGTATATCCGTTGGAAAGAAGGATGCCTAATTGATCGCCGAGAAGCAGGCAACAAAGCTTGTGACCCAGTACGAGTCGATTCGGCGGCAGGAACATGAACTCATTACGCGTATGCTTGAGGTGATTCCGGCAGTGGATGGTCTTGGTGAAGACCGCCTTGCCCAGCTTCGAGATGCGCTTTTCCACGCCGATACACCGTATCTCATGGTCTTTGTTGGCCCATTTAGCTCAGGGAAATCTAGCCTGATAAACGCGCTACTAGGCGCAAACGATCTCCTACCTATTGGTATCACGCCAACAACTGACCGTATCACCATGCTGCGCTGGGGAGAGAATGCCCAACGGATGCGCTCGGGTGAATTTGATACTGTTTTTTACCCATCAGAATTGCTTAACCGCGTCAGCTTCGTTGATACACCCGGCCTAGAGAGCATATTTACACAGCACGAGGAACAGACCCGCCGTTTTCTACATCGCAGTGACGCGGTGCTGCTGGTAATGCTGGCGACTCAGGCTATGACCGCCGCCAACTTGAAGTATCTGCAACTGTTGAAGGAATATGGCAAAACGGTGATCGTTGTGCTGAATCAGGCTGACCTACTAACACCTGAAGAAGCCGAAAAAGTGACCGACTATGTTGCCGATCAAAGCCGCGCGCAGTTAGGTTATAAGCCCGAAATCTGGCTTACTTCCGCTAAACTTGGATTGGAGGCACGCGGCGCTGATAATCAGTTAGATAAGGCATCATGGGAGAAAAGTGGACTCAACCAGCTAGAGCGCTATCTCGACAAGCAAGTAGATGATGTAGCGCGGCTGCGGCAAAAATTACAAACCCCATTGCAAATTGCCCAGAGCGTGTATCAGTCAGCGTTGGAACAGGTACGTGCCGGTCAATCCGCGTTGGATAAATACCAGTCAATTAGCGAGAACATCGAACGTCAACTAGGCGGTTTTCTGCGCGAAGATGACCGCATTGTTGAAGAGGTTACCGGCGAAATTGGGCGCAAGTTTGAAATGGCTGCTAGCCGCGGGGCAGATGCCGTGCGTTCCAGCTTCGGCGTCGGGCAAATTCCGCGTGCCTTCATTAGAGGTATCGGGGAAATTACCAGCCTGCGACGATTGGTCGGTTCAACGCCAGCTATTCGTCAAGCATTAGATAACAGCAAGTTTGATGAGCCGCTAAGCGAACTTCGCGAGACAACCGCTGCATTGGCGCCGCGACTGGAGGGTAAAGACCTACAGGATGTGGACGATCTGGTGAAGTATGCAGATCGTGAGCTGACCGAACTTCCGGAACTGGTGCGCGAGAAGGTCATCGGCAAGATTCAGTCACCTGCTCAGTATGATCGGTGGGCGCTTCAGGAAGCGGTTCAACCGCTGGATGCGATGGAAGCTAAGGCTCGCAAGGAACTGCCCTATAACGTCGAAAAGTCAGTACAGTCGGCCAATGTGTTTTTTGCCGCCTACGAGATAATTCTGGTATTGATCGGCATATTTGTGATCCTGGGACAGCCTACTACAGCGGACGCGCCTTCGCTGTGGTTGTATTTGCTGCTAGGTGTGATTGTTTTAGGATTGTTGGGCGCGGCGGGCTGGATTTTGCGGGGTTTAATCATCGCGAATCAATTTTCCAGCCGCATGAAACAGACCTCAAATGCTTACATTGATGTCCTCAAAAAGGCCGCAAATAAGCAGGTGAGCTACGGGATGCAGCTAAGGCGCGATGCAGTTGCCCCGCTTACCCGTCTGGTAGAATCACAAACATCGGCGTTGAACAAGCAGTTAAAAGATCTGACCGATATTGGCACTACAATTGTCGAAATTGAAGGCGCGCTAACGCGCATGAAATGACGCTGCAATGACGATTCCTGATGAACTGAAGGTTGCAAATAAAGCCGAAGCAACAGTGGCAAAAGTGGAAGCGCCTACGCCAAAATCGGCACCGGCTAGCGGTGAAGGCACGCTGGCGGCGCTGCGCGAAGCAGAAATCCGCCTGATCACTGATATTGCTGATACGCTGGGCGATTTCGGGCCGGGAGCGGAGACTGACAAGCAGCGATTGCACGAAGTTGCCAATGACCTGCGCGATATGTTCTTTCTGGTCGTCGTCATTGGCGAGTTTAACGCGGGGAAGAGCAGCATGATCAACGCGCTGCTTGGCGATTCCCTGCTGCCGACTGGCATTACTCCAACTACTGAGGCCATTGAGTTAATCAAATATGGCGAAACACGATCTCTGACGCCGGTGCTAAAAGGTGGCGAAATACGGGAGTGGACGCACCCTAATACGGGTGCTCCGGGTGTTGCGCTGGTAGATACGCCGGGAACTGGCTCGGTATTTCAACGACACGAACGTACTGCAAAAGCGTTCTTGCATCGCAGCGATCTGGTGATCTTCGTGATTTCAGCGAAGCGCGCGCTGGCAGAAACAGAGCGATTGTATCTTGAACTGGCGAAAAGCTATGGCAAGAAAGTGATTCTGGTGGTGAATCAGGTGGACTTAGTAACGCCGCAGGAGCGCGTAGAAGTTCGCCGGTTCGTGGAACGGCAGGTAGAAGAACTGCTTGACTTAAAGCCGCTGTTATTCATGATTTCAGCTAAAGAATCACTGAACAACCAATCCGGCGTGGATACGGGTGGAGTGGATGCGGTTCGCGGGCATTTACGCGGGATTTTGAGCAGCGTTCCGCCTGCGCGTCAGAAGCTGATTGCACAGATTGAGACTACGGAGCGGCTGGTACGCACTTATCGCGCACAGGCTGCGTCCAAGGTAGGGGCAATCAAGGCAGATCGCCTGCGCGTACGTGATGTTGAAACTGAACTGAGCCAGCAGTCGGCTGGATTGAACAGCCAACTGCAACTGGCACGGGCGGCAATTGACCAGATTTTTGAAGGCATTCGGATGCGGGGATTGAATTTCCTCTCGCAGAATATGTCGGTGAAGAAGATAGGGCGGGGCAATAACCGCGAAAAGCTGCAAAAAGAATTTCAGGAGGTGGTGATCGGGCGGTCAATCAACGAGATTCAGGATGCCACGCAGCAATATGTGAATACACTGATTGACCAGAGCCGCCTGTACTGGCGCAGCGTGATCGGACGGTTGAACCAGCTTCAAGAAACACTCGAATCTGAAGTCGCCGGGTTGGATGCAAGCGTGTATGCCGAACAGCGTGAGGCGCTTCAGGACGCAATCCGCACTGCTGAAGCTGAAATGCGCTCATATTCCAGCGGGCGAATACTCAGCGACATGGAAACCACATTCCGCGCTAACTTGAACGGCTTTACTATGAGCGCCGCCGCATCAATTGCCGGGGTACTGGCGACTATTGCTGCGCTGGCAGCGCCGGGGCCACTACTGGGCGGGGCGGTTGCGGCAGCGCCGTTGGCATTACCTGCGTTTGTGGTTGGCGCGCCGGTGGCTGTGGTTGGCGGGGTGTTTGCTTACCGCTACTACCGCCGCATCAATGCCGGGGCAAAGCGCGACTTCAATGAGCAGGTGGATAAAGTCGAGAAAACCTACGATCAGGCATTAGATGACTTAACACAACGCGAACGGACGCGATTAACTCAGTATGGCAAGCAGGTTTTGCTGCCGATTTTTAGCCGTCTGGATACGTTAGCCCAACGCAATGAGCTGCAGGAAAATAAGCTGGATGAATATTTGAAGTCATTGGACACGCTTCGCCGGGGGATTGAACAGGCGGGTTAATCTGTGGGCATGTCGCTTGAAGATCAATTAGTCACTGCGTTGCAGCTTATCCTCGCTGCGGTACTGGCAATGCTGATCGGGGTAGACCGCGAACGCAAGCATCTAGACGCGGGGCTGCGGACGCACATGCTGATCGGGATGGGGTCATGCCTGTTTACCTCGCTATCTATCCATGCATTTGGCGATGGCGATCCGGGACGCGTGGCTGCGCAGATACTGCCCGGACTGGGCTTTCTGGGTGCGGGTGCAATTCTGAAATATGGCACGCGTGTACAGGGTTTAACCACTGCTGCAAGCATCTGGACGACAGCGGCGCTGGGGATGGCGGTAGGTGTTGGCGCGTGGTTTCTGGCGATTTGCTCAACGCTGCTGATCTGGATAATTCTGGCAGTGGTCAAGCGCATGAAACCACATCTGGATTGAGCATATCTATCGTGAAGGGGCAGTTCCTGAATCGCTGCTACGAGACAATTTCTAACTCAGATTACTCTAATTTGTGAATCTGCTGCACCTGTTCGATGAGCGAGGCAATGGATGGTTCGGGAATGTCGTCATCCGGTGCGCCGAGCGGATCGGCAGTGGGTTCGCCGAGCAGGATATGCCCGACATTGACCATGCCATAGGCAAGAGCTTCCACATAATATCCACCTTCCATCACGAATACGACTTTTCCATCACACAACTCATCCGCCAGCGCTTTCAGCCGCCGTCCAAGTTCCGCAAAGCCGTTGAGAGTGAGCCGCATTTGTGCCAGTGGATCTGCCCAATGGGCATCATAGCCCGCTGAAACCAGTATTAGCTGGGGGCGGTAGCGACGCGCAGCGGGAATAATCAGCTTTTCAAAGACTTCGATATAGCGTTGATCGCCGCAATGTTTAGGCAAGGGTACATTCAACGTATAGCCTTCGCCTTTGCCGATACCGGTATCACGCATCGCGCCAGTCATCGGGTAAAGCGGATATTGATGGGTGGAGATAAAAAGTACATCGGGTCGGTCATAGAAAATAGCTTCGGTGCCGTTGCCGTGATGTACGTCATAATCCACGATGAGTACGCGCTCCAAGCCATGCGCGTCAATCATGGCTTGCGCTGCGATTGCGATATTGCTCAGCAGGCAAAAGCCCATGCCACGCTGCCGAACGGCATGATGACCCGGTGGACGGGTGATGACAAAGGCGTTATCGGCTGCCCCGGTCACTACAGCATTTGCCGCCATGACTGCGCCACCAGCCGAAAGGCGCGCGATTTCGTAGGACTCGGGGTTGATGTAAGTATCAGAGTCCAGATGCAGAGTGCGATCCTGCTGTGAGGCAAATTCCAACGCCTTCAGGTAATCGGCATCATGCACCGCCAAAATTTGCGCTTCGCTGACTGGTTCCGCTTCAACTGCTTGAACCCGTTCCAGTAAGCCGGATTCCCCGATACGCTTCCAAACGGCGCGAATGCGCCCCGCATGTTCGGGATGAAAGGGCAAATCATGGTCGGCACAGCGCGGATGTGTCACGTACAGTGTGGTCATGGATCACTTTGGCTCAAGAAGCAGGTAGTCGAATCCGTTCATCGGTATTGTATCGGTCTGTTGATAGTGATTGCCAATCGCGATCAACACATCCGTCGGGTAAAACTGAGCGCGAAGTACAATCAGCCCGAAATCCTGATTCTCGATCATCTGCACTAATTCGGAACTATCCCACTGATTATTTAGCCATAGATTGAGTAACTGCGTGGGATTGGTAATCACAGGTTTCCCCGCCAGCAGGTTGAAAGCGGCTTCTTCGCTTAAAACACCACCTTCAGCTTCACGAACACGCTCAACGATGCGCCAGCCATTTTCGATATCCTGCGCCGTAGTGAAATGCCCGATATCAGCGTAGCCGCCAGCGATACGCCCTGCAGAGTCATAGAAAGCATTGTCAGCATTCGCAACGAGGCCAAGTAATTGAGCAACTGGCTCAAAAACTGCACCTTGTGTCGGCATTTTCAGGGTAGCTGAAGCGTAGCCGATATAAAGCAGGGGAATAATGATCATTCCCGCGCTGTAAAAAACGGATGAAAAGCGTCGGAACGGGTTAATGAGGAAACGAGCGTAGAAATTCCGCGGGAACTGCCATGAGCGTTTCAGCGTGCGCGCGGCAAAAATACCGCTCAGGATGCAGAGCGCAGCAATCGAAGTGGCGAAATAGCTATCGCCAGCCCCCCATTTACCTGAAAGCGCGGCATTAGCAACGGCGGCGATAAACCACAGCGCATAGATAGACAGCCGCCCGAAATAGAGTTCGTACAGCACCCACAGGGCGGCGGGGATTATCAGGAATCCATGTAAGCTGAACCACAGACGGTATAAGCCGATGGTCTGATCAGGGTAGAACTCATTGACGTTGGCGGAGATGGTTTGCAGCCACCACTGCCCGTTTGTTGCCCAGTTCAGGAATACGAAGATGGCGCCGAAGATGGCAGCAAAGCCGATACCGCAGAGAAGGCCGGTGCGTGGATTTCGAATGAACAGGAAGATTAGGGCAGCGGCGGCGGTAGCATAGGCAAGCTGCTTGGTATAGCCAGCAAACAAGATCAGCGCCAGCCCCGTGAACAGCGCCAGCCTCCTGCGACGAGGATCAGAAATTTCAGTGGCCCGTGCCAGAACGACAACAGCCATCGTTTCAAACATCACCA